>JAEORI010000050.1 GCA_016840965.1 Candidatus Thorarchaeota archaeon
CGAAGAAAACGAGCAGAAGTTTTTGGTCCAATCTTCTGGAAAGAGTCGCAGAGAAAATCATCAAGACTCTTATTTCCGTGCTTTTTGACAAGTCTACGAAGGACCTCCATATCAATGGAGCGTGGATGAGGTTTTGAGGGTCTAATTGGAGGGGGGAGTGTATTGGACCATCCACCAATTTCAAGCTGAGATTCATCATCGATCTTCAGAGTAATTTTTGCATGTGGCGTTGAAACAGTAGATAGACGTAGGTATTCTATGATTCTCTCCTGAGCCCGTTTCATATCGCCCTTCAATTTAATTATGACAGTTGTGCCCACATCATCTCTTAGGAGCTCTTCGTTGTCTTGGACAAGTGGAAGATTGTTTTCAACATCAACAAACAATCTAAAGAGAACACCTTTGGAGTCGTTGGTTCTGGTATGGATAGTAACAGGAGAATCTGTGGTGATTTGACCGTATAACACAGCCATTGTAACACCTAAGCCAAAAGTTCCTCGTTTCTGTTGTTGAGAATATTTACTTCCATAAAGCACGCGTCCAAAGGCCAAAGGGACTTGCTCTGACGGAACTCCAACGCCATTGTCAGATACTTTGACTGTAATCATTTCAGAGTCAATATTTTGAATATCAATGTCTACTAATGGATGCACTTGAGCATCTTCACATGAATCCAGACTGTTCTCAACCAGCTCTCGCACTGTTGAATAAACAGCCTGTGTTGGATTACCAAAACCAGCCATCTGTCGATTTCTGTAGAAGAACTCAGCTGGTGAAATACTTTCAAATGTTATCCCTAAGGGCTCTTGATGACTCATACTATTCGTGAATCAAGTAACGCTCTAGTCATATTAGACAGGGTATTACAGACATCATAGATCTGTGTCTTCCCAAAGTTCAGCTTTTTGACGATTCAACTCTCTGCGCATCTTTTCTAGGAAAGAGTAGACAGCACTGTGTGGCGCGCCTGCAATTAACATGTCAATTGCTTTTCTCGCATAGTCCAGACCTGGAATGATTCCAATTAGAGAAACAGTCTTACCATAAACAGAAAGCTTGGTTTCAGTCGTCTGCTCGATGACTCTTCTTGTACGACCATTCTCACCGATGATACGTCCTGCAATACGCTTCATTTGTCTTGGTGAGGATCCTGCAACATCTCGAAGAGATATTATTACTAGCTGCATATCATCATCGATTAGAGTAAACGCATTCTTAGGACTAAATCCTCGAGCCATTGCTCGAATGATATCTCGAGCTTTCCAAGCTAGGACAGGGTCCTCAGTGTTTGCCGGTGCTGTGATAGTCACGGTTCCTTCAGAGGCGACTTCAATTTTGACGTTTGCAAGTTCTTCAACACGTCGTCTAACTTTACCATTCCGTCCTACAATCACGCCAACCCGGTCTTCTGGGACTTTGATTGTTTCATGATAAAGCATTCATTTTTCACCAACTGATACTATATGTTTTGAAATTACTTCAGGATTTTCTGCATCGACACCTAATTTCGTGAAATAACTAGTTATGTTTTGAATGTCACGGAAGAGATACTTTTCCGCATATTCATGACTAATCAAGACTGACTGTGATACATCAATGAAAACAGGTTTTCCTAGCCATAGAATATTGTACTCGGAGAGGTCTGCATGGACTAAGCCTGCTTTTGTGTAACCTTTCTCGACCATGCGAATAATCTCATTAAATGTCTTAACTGGAGAAGGGATGTTAGTGTTCTTGAGAAGGGGTGCAGGTAGGTTATTTTTCATATCACCAATGAACTCCATTACGAGTACATTGCGTTCAAGATCTATGGGTTTAGGAACTCGGACTCCAGCCTCATGATACCTGATGAGGTTCTTGTATTCCTTTGTGGCCCATTGAGGAATCAAGGATCGGCTACGACGTTTTACGTTCTTGAAGCGTGAGTCGCCAATAATGTACTCCAGCATGAAATCCGTTTCAGCAGTAGAAACACGATATATCTTCACAGCGACGGATTTCCCATCAGCATCCTCTCCACGATAGACATTTGCTTCTTTCCCGGTGCTTATTGCACCATGAAGTACAGAAATTGTTCCGCGATTCAGGAGTTTATAGAGGGTCTTGAGCGTTGGTGGATCAATTACACCCTCAACTACTTTGAACTCATCATCATCTTTCCGTCTTTTTTGTTTGCGACGGTCGAGTTCAGATATGATTCGTTCGTATTTCTCATCAGCTCGCTTCAAAGGTGAATGCCATTCTCCTGAATACAACTAATATGTGACTATGTGAAGTATGATATTCTTCTCAAAAAAGCCTTGACTTCATTCAGAACATCTTAAGGATGCCTTTCTTTTGCAACCAATCAATCTCGTTACCTTTGTATCGATGAATTACATCGCACTTCTCTTCACTCTGAAAATCCCAAGGAGTAATCAGGACTGTATCCCCTATCCGCATCCAGACTCTCTTCTTCATTCGACCAGGAATCCTACCTATTCGAATGTTCTGATCTTCACATCTGACTCGAACTCTATCAAAACCCAACATCTGGACGATGATTCCAAACATCTCTCCATCATCGCGTCGTGGAGTCCTGACTCTAAATGGTTCATCGGGGCTAGTGCTTTGTTGCGGTCGTCTTCCGCCGCGTTTTTTGCTGGACAAAGAATTCCTCCGGTCTATACAGGACTGTGGCATCCTGTAGTTCTATAGCAGGATTCTAGTAGATGCCATTTAAGAGTACCGAAATCGTGTTTTATTGTGTGGGAAGGAGATAGAACTCCTCCTCAATTACCAATCCGTATACAGTAGCACCAGTTTCAATGGTATCATCAAGAAGAGATTCGTCGATTTCTGTTATTTCAAACGTTACAGAGTCCATCAGTTGAACAGGTTGACCATAAACATGTGTCGTGACCATATACTCACGTCTGTCATCCCTCGAGGCGAGATATTCAACTGTGCGCCACTTTGAACTCTTTGGATTAATTGTGAATCGCTGTCTTTGGACTAAGTCGTAACAAGTGAGACCGCTCTTGTTCATTTCCATAACTTGACAGGGATTGTCAAGAACTTTCACAAAGTCACCGATTCCAAACCTGTTGAGGCGAATTAGGATAGTGATGCGAAATTTGTCTTTTCCACCTCTGTCTTGACCAACTAACTTGTAGTTCTGTTTCCTCTGAGCAAGATATCTGGATTCGAGAGCATCAGCAATGGATCGACACAGGTGCTCAGAACCCAATTGGAAATTCATACCATATTTATCAGTGCTGACCTTTGTCACGAAGGCTTTCTCATCAACCCCGTACTCCGCGACTGTCATTTCTGTAACAATACGTACTATATCGTCTTCTTCTTCTTCAGTTACTCGTCGTCCATCAGCACGTATCTGAAGTGTTGCTTCGTAATACCCCCCGCTCTGCATCCCACACGTATCACAAGTACCATAAGAAAACCTCACTTCAACAGGATATTGTTCTTCATGTGGTGGAAGAGTTTCGTGAGATTTCCCAAGAACTCTGAGGATTATATGGAGCACTCGGTCAAGCCGGTTCTCTTCCTCAATTGCAATTTCGATTTCTGGAACAAGGGGTTTAATCTCAGTATCAAGTAGGATATCAACCTGATGTGGCCAAAGATCATCTGATTCAGCAGCCTCAGGTGATAATTTTTTCCAACCACTTGGTATTTTCACTGACCCGCATCTTCTGCAGCTCAGTAATGTCAGTGGAGATTTTACCTCAAGAAATGGATGTTCTTTGTCATAGCAATCGGCGCAAAGGCCATCCAAGACTGCAGGTTTCCCACATTGATAACAGGGGAGTTTCAATTAGACCATCCTGCGATTATCTTACAAATTCGCTTAAAACGTGGACTGTTGTGTACAAACAACAAGTGAGTTCTTTGTGAATTTATCTCTTTGAATTATTTTTATCCATTGGAAGAAGAGATGAAATTGGAAAGGCTAGCGAGGCATTCTATTTGGCTTCAAAGTTTAACCCATTGGGCATGCGGATGCCCTTCAATATACAAGACAGCTTGTTCATGAACTAAGCCTGCATTCATTGCAGCCTCTACCGTTTTCTTACCAACCATATTGGCAATTGTTGCTTTCTCTAGATGTTGCAGGCAGACCTTAAGATCCACAAGTTCGCCACCATAAAATTCCTCACTGACTTTGAACCTCAAATCGCCCTGCTTCAATGTCTTTCCTAGGAGAGCTTTATCGCACATTGCTACTAAGTAATGCTCGTGTGTTTCGCTGACACGCATGTAGACTTGTACCATTCTCAATGTTCCTCCATTACTAGTAAGAACGGATTTCGAAGTATTCGTTGAAGCTCGTAAGGCATGATGCATCCTCAATTACTATTTGATTCTTAGCCCATATGAAGTTCTCTATGACTCAGTTGATTTAACTGGAGCATTCACGAGAGTAATATGACAGATGGTGGTTTCAAAATACTTCCAAAAGATACGTGATCCATGGATATTATAATTACACAGGTCTGATTGCTGTTCTAGCTAACTGACTAATTTTATTATTGTTAATCTTTCGAAGCTAAGAGTTCCAAATCCTTGGTCACAATGAACTTGGATTTCGATTCAGCGATGAACTCTAAGTGCCCACACTGCGAACAGACGAAAATATTAATGTCAAAGTGATGGACATCTCCATCCTTGTCATATTTGACATAGCCCAATTCGCTTGGAGGATCAGAGAGTTCACATAGTTCAAGTGTTTCTTTCGCGCATCTCAAACATTTCAGTAGATTGACCTATGTTTTGTAGTCTTTCATCTGACGTTGGGACCCTCAAACGCTCTTCCACATGTAGCACAGAAGCTTGCAGTACTTGATTGCCTTGGAGTTCCACAATAGGGACAATAGGTTGAGGGAATTCCAGCCTGTGGATATTGTTGTGTGAAATATGGTTGTTGTGGAGGAGGATAAGGAACCGTCTTTGGTCGTTGCATCTTTTTTAGTCCAAACCAGATGACTCCAGCTATGACAAAAGCAAATACTAAACCGACAATTACTAGGAATATGTCCACTCCAGCTGGAATAAGGGGAGTCGTGCCAACATAACCTTCAATGTGATTGGATGTAAGTATATCATCATTATAGAAGACACAATACCCAGTCCCGGAGCTAGGTACATTGAAACTTGTTGAAATGCTTCCTACACTCTCCATGTTTCTGTACACAGTTGCTGAAAACCCTGAAGACCAGAGGTTGTAGTTCGTTTCATCGCATATGAAGAAGTCTATTCCAGTACCCGAGGTGACTTCAATATCTACATAGATTGTATCACCAGAGTCTAGATCTGTGGCATACACAACATACCATTCCCAACCATCTATCCAAACATCAACATCAAACTCAGGATAAAACTCCGTGGAGTTCGTTGGTGTTGTCGCACTAGCTAGTCCGGGGAGAGCCAAACACAGAATGATTAGGATAATGACCACATTGTTCCTCAATATGAAATTCCCACCGTCATATACATGGAGCATATTGATGCAATTATAATTTCCGCGTTTATTACGATGGTTTGCACTACGCATGGCCGGGCTTTTCAAAAATCAAGAGTCCGAACTCTAGTTCGCCAATGACACTCTGTAAGAGTTGTCATTCTAAAACAGAAGCAGGAGATGGCGTTTTCAAAATACCTCCGTTAGGAGAGTAAAATCTTTGTACTGAGCACTAGACTGGGCGAATTGCCGTTCTGGCGCCACAAGCCGAGCAGATCAATAAATATACACCACTCTCTTTATGGATTTCAGTATCAGGACGAGTACACACTGGACAGATCACATAGGAATCGATGTAACGATTAACAAGTTCATCTACGAGTTGAGCGTTGAATTTACCATTGAATAGAGCTTGGCTTCCTTCCATAATGCCAGCAGTTCCAAGCTGTCCTGAAACAAATTTCAAGACCTCCTTTCCAGGTCGGTTCAGGACATTGATGATTTCCTGAAAGTTCTGCCAGATACTTCTGTTACCTTGGACCATCAACTCAACAGCAGGAACTTGGAATCGTTCTCCTGATCTCTTGAAGGCATCTTCTGGCACCTGTGACCGTGCCCTGTCCAGAAGCTTATCATAGTCGTCCATAGTTGAACTCTTTCCTATACACTATTGAAGGTATTGCTTCGACAGATATGTTTGATGGCTATAACATCCGTCAAATATCAGAAGTGCGAAATTGGCCAATGCTCACTTCATTCAGAGCTCCTTCTGCGACAAGATTGAACACCTTTGTTTGTACCTTTTCAGAGTCCTGACCTTTCTTCTCAAAGTATGCAACAATATCCTTCAGTGGTATACCTTCTGGAGGTGCTTCAAGTCGGACGTATGCAATGATGTCATTTGCGAGCTTCCCAGAAACAGCTGTACTAGGTTTTGTAGTTAGTAGTTCCTGTTGCTGTTCTAGAGTATCTGCCTGTGAAATCCCGCTTCGATTTAGAATAGCTCTGTAACGCTCCAAAAGATGCAAACTCATGTAGTTCGGATCAGATAATTCTCTGACTATCTCAGGCATTATGTAGACTTCGTTGTTGTATTCACGTATTCGACCTATCACAAGTGCTAGAATGTTCTCCTTCACCCCCTCCAGCACTACAGCATCATCCTCGCCCCATACCTTCACACCTATGGTATCTGTCCCGTCATCCACGGTGATACTCTCAAACCGTTTCTTTCCTGTGTCATCACCCTCTCTGTAGAACTTGTCGACTACAAACCCTACAATCACGACGCGTCTTAGTTCAACCCCAAAGGGAGAAATAACATAAGGACCATTGTCATTTGAGAAGGTTCCACTGGTGATGTCAGAGATAGATGCTCTAACTGCTGTCATTCTCTCTCTCATTTGAGCCATCCGCCATTCTCCTCTTACAGTCTTATTGTATCACTATATATCAGTCACGGAAGTCAGAAGAAGTCCGATAGCGTACTCTGATGAGTCGCCCCACGAAGTTCTTCAAGAGCACTCGTTAGTCTTTCAAGCGACTTTTGCACCCGAGACTCACTGAAATCATGTTCTTTACATAATATCTTCTGCAGCTCATCAGATTTTGGAATGGACCATTCTGGTGCTGAGATCTCAACACGTGGGGGATTGAGAAAAATATCTCGAATCTCGCTATACGGGATCGTCTGAATCTCTTTGTACTTGTCCTTGTCCTTAGGATTTTTGGACTTCTTAAAAAACGATTCGACCTCCTCTAGAGTTCCATGTTTCTTAATAAGCTTCAATGCAGTCTTCTGACCAATTCCAGTTAAACTATCATTGTAGTCAGTACCAACAAGTATAGCAATATCGATTAGCTGTTCTCGAGTAATACCTAGAAGATGGAGATTTTTATCAAGATCAATCAGTTCGGGAGAGATCATCTTGAATGTTGAAGAACGCCCACCTCTTCGTCTTCCGGAAAGGGACAGATTACGAATCATTAGGGGACAGTTATAGAGAAGCGAATCATTATCCTGACTTGCACTTGCCCACACCAGTCCGTCACGAGCCATCTGTGCTGCTAGAGCTTCACCTTCTGAGGGTGCTTGGATTACAGGAATTCCCAAGGCGGCGAGAAGGCTTTTGCTCTCTTCAATCATTGGAGTAGTTAGTTTCGAGCTTCCTTTTGCAGCTTTTAGAGCGTCTTCGATTCTTCCTTCTGCTTGAGCTGTCTTCCATTCTATAAAAGCGGCTTCGCGAATCTCTCTCCGTTTCTGAACCTCTCGAGCCTTTAATGTAGGAGCCTCACCATCAAATACATAGACTGGTTGAATACCGTTCTCTAGTAGGTTTATGTTGCGATAGAAAAGCCCACTTAGGTGACTAGTCACTCGTCCCTGCCTATCGATCAAGGGTGTGCCATCCGGTTGTCTGATACTTGAGAGGAATGCGTAGATTGTGTTAAAGGCATCAATGGCTATTTTCTTTCCAGACAAATCAGTCAGAGAGATGGCTGTTGCATCAACTATGTCACCGAGTTTTGTGCCCATTTAATCCGCTCCTTCATCTTTCATACATAAAGATACAACTCAAGAATATATGCTTCGGGATACCAGTCACACTTCGACAGATTTATAATAACTCGTCAGCACGCCCCCAAAACTGGTGCTGTGTGCATCAGTAAATCTTCTGGTGATAACTTGGCGACTATGAGAGCTATCAGGTGTACATCCTGTCACGCATCTGTTTCTCCACAGGAAAATGGCGTGAAATTCCAATGTCCATCATGTGGTGAATTTACCATTTGGCGTTGTGAACCATGCAGACGATTCTCAAATAGATACACTTGTCCTAACTGCGGGTTTGAGGGGCCATAGTCCAATTCTGGAGATGTAATGAAATGGCACGAGTTGTAATGACCCTGCGAGTAATGCCCGAGGACCTTGAAGTTGACTTAGATAATCTACTTGAAAGAATCAAAAGTGTCATCCCGGAGGGAACAGACCTAGGGGCTACAGAAACACAGCCAGTGGCTTTTGGTCTCAAAGCGCTCAGGATGAATCTTTCGCGAGATGAGTCTTTGGGCGGCACTGATGATATCGAAGATGCCATAAGCGCAGTTGAGGGAGTATCACAAGTGGAAGTAGAAAGAGTATCCAGAATGTAGTGGGCGCGAAACCCATGCGTTCTTGACTCTCTTAGAACCCTTTAACAGACAATAAACATTCATAGATTCATGTAGTCAAGCCCTGTATCTGGTTATATTGGTAGACAAAGAAACATTGAATAGTAAAAACTAGACGAATTTCAATGATTTAGTAAATCACGTCCGGTTTCTCATACTATAATAACGTTATAGGAGGATGCTTCACAGAAATGGTCGAAATTATCCTAAAGGTCGCAGAGGCCGAACATAGAGACATTGGTAGGTTCATAGTCCGAATTGATGCTGTTTCAATGGAGAAGCTAGGAGTCAGGACTGGGGATATTATACAAATCAAGGGAAAAAGGCTGACTGCAGCTATTGCATGGCCCGCATATCAGGGTGACAAAGGTAGAGAAATTATTCGGATGGATGGTAGAATCAGAAGAAATGCTGGGGTAAGTCTGAGTGAGAAAGTGACAGTTACTCGAGCTAATGAAGAACCAGCAAAGAATGTGACACTTGCGCCTACCTCCGTGCCAATTCGACCGGAACCGAGATTTGAAGAGTTTGTGAAGAGAAAGCTCCTAAATTGTCCTGTGACCACTCAGGACACTGTATTCATTCCAATCCTTGGAAGAGCCATTCCGTTCAAAGTCACATCAATAAAACCAGCTGGCACTGTAGTAGTGCAACATTCTACAATTCTTGCTATTGCAGAGAAACCAACAGGTGATGTCGTTGGTGCAGCACAAGTGACCTATGAAGAGATAGGCGGGTTATCTGATGCCATTCAGAGAATTAGGGAGATGGTTGAACTCCCAATGAAGCACCCAGAGATTTTCAAGAGATTAGGAATTGACCCACCGAGAGGACTAATTCTTCATGGGCCACCAGGTACAGGTAAGACCCTGCTAGCAAAGGCGGTTGCTGGAGAATCTGAGGCAAACTTTGTTCATATCAATGGTCCTGAAATTATGTCCAAGTTCTATGGAGAATCTGAACAGAAGCTAAGGAAGATTTTCGAGGAAGCTGAAGAGAACGCTCCAAGTATCATATTCATTGATGAGCTAGATGCTATTGCACCAAAGAGAGAAGATGTGCAGGGTGAAGTTGAACGTCGAGTGGTAGCACAGCTACTGGCAACTATGGATGGGCTCAAGGCACGTGGTCAGGTCGTTGTGATAGGAGCAACTAATCGTGTAAATGCACTTGATCCCGCTCTTCGACGTCCAGGTAGATTTGATAGAGAACTTGAGATTGGTGTCCCAGATGAAACAGGAAGGATGGAAGTGCTTCTCATTCACTCAAGGGGAATGCCATTGACTACAGAAGGTGATGGGGCTGTAGACCTGCAGAATCTTGCGAAGATCACTCATGGATTTGTAGGTGCAGACTTGCAGGCACTCTGTAGAGAGGCAGCGATGAAGGCTCTAAGAAGATACCTTCCTCAAATTGACCTTGAAGCAGATGAGATACCACAAGATGTATTGGAAAAGCTCGAAGTTCATAATGGCGATTTTCTAGAAGCGTTGAAGGAAATTCAACCAACTGCTGTGAGGGAAGTTTTCATTGAAATCCCAGATGTGAAATGGGAGGATATCGGTGGATTAGACAAGGCCAAACAGGAATTGAAAGAGGTTGTAGAGTGGCCCTTAAAAAGACCAGAGTCATTTCGCCGATTGGGAATCACACCGCCAAAAGGAGTACTTGTTTTTGGACCACCAGGTTGCGGAAAGACCCTCCTAGCAAGGGCTGTTGCAACTGAAAGTGAAGCTAACTTCATCAGTGTGAAAGGTCCGGAGCTAATATCAAAATGGGTTGGAGAGAGTGAGAAAGCTATTCGGGAGATTTTTAGAAAAGCAAGGACAGCGGCTCCAGCTATAATATTCTTTGATGAGATTGATGCTCTAGCACCAACAAGAGGGGCAGGAGGAGGTGATCCTGGTGCAGTGCACAATCAGAGAGTAATCAGCCAACTCCTTACAGAAATGGATGGACTTGAATCAATGAAGGACATCGTGGTTATTGCTGCCACTAACCGTCCAGAACTAATCGACAAAGCGCTTCTTCGGACTGGAAGATTTGACCGTTTTGTTTATGTTGATGCGCCTGATGCGGAAAGTAGGAAGGCAATCTTTGAAATCTATACAAAGAGCATGCCACTAGAACCTGAAGTCAAAAAACATTTCACTAAACTCGTTGAAATGACAGAGAACTACGTGGGTGGCGATATTGAGGCGATTTGTAGAGAGGCAGGTATGAGAGCTCTACGAGAGAATATGGAAACTGAGGTTGTGGCTTGGAAACATTTCGAAGATGCTATCGAGTCTGTGCATTCTTCTGTGACTAAAGAGATGCTAGAACGTTACAGGAAGATGGATCAGACTCTGCGCAGAACAACTGAAGTAGACACCACTGCGCATGCGATGTATGGATGAGAAATGAGGTGAAAGATGTTGGCTCCGTGGAATGCAATACCTATGACGAATTTAGTAGTTGATATAGTGAAGAAGCGAAGAGGAGTCATCTTAGATGATGAACTCATAAGGGCGTTAAAGAAAGAACTTGGATCAGAACCCAGCGAAGCTGAGCTAAACGCAGCTCTTTTACAACTCGAGATAAACGGACTTGTACATGTCAGTCAGATAACCAAGACGAAACGCCGGATCGAGGTCATCACTGAATCAGAAACATTTCTCGCTGTAGATGAAGACTAAAACTCAGGAGCAATCCCAATGAAAGGAAAGAGAGTCCTTGCAGCGGGAAAATTTGACATACTTCACTTGGGACATATTGCCTATCTGGAACAGGCAAAAGAACTAGCTGGAGAAGACGGAGAACTCATAGTAGTAATAGCCCTTGATAAGACAATTCTGCGAGAACGTGGCGCACCTCCAGTATTTCCTCAAGAACAAAGACGTAAAATCGTGGAGTCATTGAAGTTTGTCGATAGAGCTGTAATCGGTTTTGACACTGACGACCATACCCTCATTATTTCCGAGATTCAACCAGACATCATTGCTCTAGGGTATGATCAATATACGGACATTGAAGCAATTGAGGCTCATTTAGCAAGAAGTGGTAGGAAGACCAAGATTGTGAGACTCGAGAAACGCACAGCTGATGGCCTCTGTTCTTCAACTTTGATTCGCGAACGTATAATAGATTATTACCGTGAGAATGGAAGACCCCGCTAAAAGGTTAGATGATAAGTTCTCCACGGGCTTCAGCTTCTCGTGCGAGCGTCATCCTCCTATCCCTACGATCAAATTCCCATTTCCATAGTACATATGTCAGCCCTGCAAGAATAGCAATGAGAATTACACCGATGATTGTGCCTTCTCCAAGTGGGAAGTGCCCCACAAAATCACGGAGGGGCCCAGGATCACCACTGAAATATGGCCAATTACAAATCAATCCAAATGTATAGAGAAATCCAACAATTGCCATTTCTTTCATATATCCAGAAGCATGATCATCTCTCTCAAAGAGGATAACAACTGGAGCTAGCCAATATAGATACCATGGCATGACCCATCGGAAAACGAAGAGTATCCCTGGTAGTAAGTAGAAGTAGAGAAATTTGAGTTCGAGTAATTTTTGCCGAATAGATTTCCCTTCAAGATCTTTTCTTTTTGGTAGATACAGCTTGATTGTCAAAAGCATGAACAGGGCATAAATGACTAAGGGAATTGCTGCAGGTGGCCACCAGTAATAAGTTATTGACTCTGAGGGGATGGCTGGTAGTTTGGGTGTGGCCCATATAAGTCCTGGAAACATGGAATTGACAACGTATACACTATAACTGGACAAGTTGAGAAAGTGTGAGATAAGAGATTCAAAACTGGCTCCAAAGAATGAGGGAATCACAGAAACGAACATTGATCCAAAGAACCAAATTGATGAAACAGGGTTGATGAGGAAAAAGATAGGAAAGAACACTACAGAATATACCTTAGTCTGAACACTTAATCCTAGTGTAAACATTGCTTTTCCATGCTGATTTTCCTGCCAGAGAACAAGAGACATTAGCAATAAGCAATCGACAAGCGGTTCGAGCTTGCCGCCACCAGCTGACATTATGAGACCATATACAAAGTATCCTGCAAAGAACATACGTGCCCATTGTTTCTCTTGCAGTTTTTCTTTGAGAAGAATGGATAACAAGACGAGGTTTAGGTTAAATACAAGAACGAGGAGGAAATTGAGCCACAATGGTTGTAGCCCTCCAGCTCCTGGGAACATCCACGTAGCTATTGCAAAAAATATGAAACCAAAGACCGGATATTCGTATTCTACTTGGCTCAAATAAGGTGGTAGCACATGCTCACCGTCGTTATAGGGGAAACCTAAATCCTCCATAGACTCTGCGAGATAGGTATCATTCATTGTGTAGACTCCAAATCCGTAGATCCAGAAGGCTTCACCATACATCTCGTTTCGATTTCGGTCTCGCTGAATAACAAGGACATCAGCGATAGGTATAGCGATAAGTGAAATCACAAGTGTGAGCACTAAGTACTTGCGATACCTGTATATGTGCAGACTTATCGCTGATAGCATTTCACACTCGACCTAGGCTTTTGTTGATAGTCGTAATAATAACCTTGCTGTTACAAAAAGAGGTGTCTTGACGTACTTTCTTTAAATCGTGGGCGTTTCTTTCACTAGGAGAGGTATGTTGGACAAGGCCAACTGTCACATTTGAGGCAGTTTGTACATTTATCTTCATTGACTGAAATCTTACCTTCACTAAGAGATAGTGCACCATGTTCACACTGAGGAACACATGAGCCACATTCTTGGCAGAATATAGCTCGCTTTACTGCACGTTCCATCTTCTTGGTAAGTCGATCCACAGTTTTTTCATCAGGTCCTCTGACAACCACAGAACCAGAACTGAAAAGGGCTATACTGTTCTCACCTGCGGTTGTTCTCAAAGCACCCATCTCCTCAGACAATTTTGTTTTACCGAATATCGGTAGTACTTTTGAAACTCGGTTTATATCAATCCCGGATGAAAAAACACCCTCTAAACTGAATCCTGATTTTGTACATGGGGCAATTCCTTTTGTCACTTGAAGCTCGAGGCTTTCTCCGGGACTGGATCGGTCAGGTGTTATATGAAGACCAAGTTTGTTGACCAGTTTCATTTGGCCCTTGGGGAGAGTTTTCCATCTCCAGAAACCCATCTCAATCCATTCATTTGGAAACCCATACTTCTCTGCCCATTTCTTCATCATAGAAGCCCATTTAGCATGGTACTCTGGATGAGTTTCCCGTAGGCTCTCTAGTTCAGCAAGCGGTGATGAGGGACAGAGATAGCATCCCATCCGATGGTAACCTTGATTGTATAACGGATTAAAAGCAGCTTTCTCTTTGAAGATATAGAGCCAGACTTCGAGAGCATTCCATTTCTGGATAGGGTTGGCAGAAATCTGCCCAGGAACCCATGGATTCTCTGTCACTCGGGGCTCGATGGACCGCTGGAAGGACTCCAGCTTTCGTTGTCCCATGAAACTCAATGTTTCGCCACCCATCTCATCTGCAATCGAAGTGGCTGCAGGACCAAGCTTCAACACCTTACAGCACCAGCGAAAATCACGAGCAGGTGGTCCAAACACATCAACTGATTCCCAGAATCGATCACCTGATTCTTGTCCAACGACTGCGACCTTTCGAGCTCTTGCAAAATCCTTGATATATGCAATTGTTTCTGGTAGTTCGATGCCTGTGTCCATGAAGAAGATAGGGGGGCTGAGTCCAATTGCTTTCTCTACGACTAGGTACGTGGCTAGTGAGTCTTTGCCTCCGCTAAAACCAACAACTACAGGAATGTCTTTCTTCTTGGCAGTCCGGTCTATAAAGGAGATGGCTTCCTCTTCAATTACAACCAGATCATTATGATTAGCCTTCACAACATCTTCCCATGTGGATGTTTTTGGATTATCTGAAGGTGGAACAGGGTCTGCGACTGATCGTGTCTTCACAGCGAAGCCTTTCTTCTCTTTTGCCATATCCGCCCCGATCATTCTGGATATACCTGAACCGACCACCATACCATCAGGATTTACTAGCCATACCTCATCATCAAGCTGAATCTCTGAGTCACATCCAGCAATCCCAGGAACCATTAGATTGGCTCCATCTTTTAGATATTTCAGGACTCCTTCATAGAGTGTGACCCACTTCTGTCTACTTACAGCACCTATTCGACGTGCCCCCTCAAGAGAGAGTAGAAAAGTATAGTCACGCTTTTGGATTTCAAATCTTAACCGACCAATGATATAACCATCAACTATTATCTCGTACATAGCATCAAGAGATGGGACTTTGTTCATCACGATTGGTTTGTTGGATGGGAGAATTACTGCTCCAACCCCCTCTCCAAATTGTGCGTCAATTGCTTTCTTCGCTTTTTCAAGATGACCATCCATAGCAGGAAACGGGTCTCCTGGTGGTGAAATCTCAACAGTTCGCGGTATCGTTCCACAAGTGTCACATTCAGTATGGGCTATCCTAGGAACATTACATTGATCGCACCAGAAGAAGCGAATCTTTGTTAGATACGGAGCATGGCTTCTTCTAAATTTCCTGCGTTTTCTGTTTTCTCTGGCCAGTTAGGTCCATCTCCATAAGTTCTACTGGAGCCACTCAGGAAGGCTATTTCCCTGTTGTTATAGGGATGTCAAGTTTCTTCAGTGTTTCTTTAGTGGGACGACCTTCTTTATCCCAGCCACGAAGTCTATAGTATTCTGTCAACATTACATCTAGGTGCACAATTCGTTTTCTTGAACCTCCTTCTGGAAGAGGTGTGAAAAACCTTGGAGGAAGGGTATCATCTCTCATTGTGAAGCCCTCGCGGAGATTGAACAGGCGCTCCAAGTTATAGATTCGTTCACCCAGACGAAGTAAATCACGACCACTTAGCTCTATTCCAGTCCCAGCTGAAATCATCTCTGCATAGTCATCAACAGTCCATGCAAAGTTTGTGAACCTACAGACAACCATGCAGTCCATGGCAGCAGACAAGTCTTGATAGAGCTTGACGAGATCAGCCTTTCCATCAGGTCTATCACGATCGACAAGTACAGGAGAGCCTAGTACCTCAGGACCAATCAAATATGACCGTAGATGACAACCGCCGCGGTTTGATGTGGCATAACCAAGGGCATGTCCTTGAGCACCGCGGGGGTCATATGCTGGAAGTTCAAGACCTTTAACTTGCATTGCAAGCTCAGGTGCACCATACCTTATCGTGAGCCTCTTAGAACCCTCACTTATCTCTGCCCCAAGACCTCGCATATTGGCAATATCATCAATAACATCGAGTACACCAGTTGTATCACCGAATCTCAGAGGCGCATCGAGCTTCCCTTTTTCGACGAGTTCCATTGCAGCTCCAATAGTTGACCCAGTGGATATGGTATCTAGACCTAAACGGTTACATCGATCATTGGCAATAGCAATCCATTCAAGATCATTTATTCCACATTGAGGTCCAAGAGCCCAGAGTGACTCATACTCAGGTCCTCCAACTTTGTTGCCGTGAATAAGACTTACGCGGCCACATCCAATGGGACAACCATGACAGTGATACGTTCCAGCTGAGAATCTCTCAAGGAGTTTTTCACCAGACACACCCTCGGCATCATTGAACGTACCTTCTTGGAAATTATGAGTGGGAAGCATTCCTAGTTCATTTGCCACACTTACAAGCACAGGTGTACCATATACAGGAAGTGATTTGTCGGTCACAGCATTCTTCTTGATAAGTCTACGAGCCCGTTCTACTGCAGCTTTGAGTCGCTCAGAATCATGAACTCCAGCTTCGCCAGTACCTTTTGCTACGACCGCTTTGAGATTCTTCGAGCCCATAACAGCTCCAACCCCTCCGCGGCCAGCTGCACGATGTTTGTCAGTAATGATAGCAGCCATCAAGCCAAGGTTCTCTCCAGCTGGACCAATGCAAGCGACTTGAGCCTTGGGATCAGTTTCAGACAGAAGTTCATCAGTTGTGGTATAGGTGTCCTTGCCCCAGAGCCTAGAAGCATCCCTGATTTCAACTTCATTGTCATTAATCCAGAGATATACAGGAGCCTCTGCTTTTCCATGAAAGACTACTGCAGCGAGGCCCGCACGTCTTAGCTGTGCTCCAAAATAGCCTCCAGCATGAGAGTCAAATATTGTACCAGTGGTTGGAGACTTTGTGACCACCACAAATCGTCCTGCGGTTGGAACACTTGTTCCTGTCGAAGGACCCACAGCAAACACAAGTAGATTATCCGGAGAGAGTGCATCTGTTTTTGGAGCAAGATTATCGTATAGTAGTTTTACTCCAAGTCCTCTACCTCCGAGGTATTGTCTAAAGAGATCAGGAGGGATAGGTTCTCTGCGAGTGCTTTTATCGTTCAGAAATACATGGAGAATCGGGGCATCTGAATAGAGTAGGGATTTTGACAATTTTGCACCTCCTAATCGGTGAAGACATTATGTTCCTTATCAGGGCAGGTGAGGCATCGCTCTTTGTACCACTTGTAGACTTCCTTAGGCTGATTCGCCATGTTGGCTTGCCGACTTGGACATGTCCAACATGGTTTGTCTGGTGCCATCCATGAGTCACTATACTGTGCCCATCGAAAGTCTTCCACTATAGCAACGCCTGCACTGGTTCCAATACGGTCTGCACCAGCATCAATAACACGAATTGCATCTTTGAAGGTCCGGATACCACCTGCTGCTTTAACACCCATTGAGGGACCAACTGTTTCACGCATCAGTCTGACATCATGAGGAGTGGCCCCCATTGGACCAAATCCAGTTGATGTCTTGACGAAATCAGCCCCAGCTTCTTTGCATATCATGCAGGCTTTTCGCTTCTGGTCATCTATGAGAAAGCCGGTTTCTAAAATTACCTTGACATGAGCATCTCCAGAGGCATCAACAACAGCTTCAATGTCGCGCTTAACAAGGTCATAGTTATCGTCCCGTAGTGCGCCAATATTCATGACCATGTCCACCTCTTGAGCTCCCGCAGCAACAACATTAGCTGCTTCATACGCTTTTACTTCAGGAGTTGTGGCTCCAAGAGGGAATCCTACTACGACGCAAACTTTCACAGAGGTGCCTGTCAAAAGTTCTGCAGCGTATGCAGTATGGACCGGATTTATGCAGACAGCTGCAAAATTGTAGATCATTGCCTCATCGCACAGTTGCTTAATTTTTGCGCTTGTTGTTTCCGGTTTGAGAACCGTGTGATCAATCATCTTGGCTAGTTTTTCCACAGTGAGATCCATGGAGATGCCTCCAGATGTGGAAAATCTGCACTCACCACAATAAACCCTTCGACTATATCAAAAGTGGCTTCTATCTTGTACCCAGATATGACTTGATGTCATCGAGGACTTCCTTTTGAAGGCGGATAACATCATGGACTTCAATTTCCTCAGCGTCCTTCACCACTGAGTTTAGTTGGACCACAGTTCCAACTGCGTCCACTTTCGAGAAATCAACAGGGAATTCTACTTCGGCGCCCTTTACAATAAGCTCTGAGCGTGTTGGGTTGAGGGCAATTCTAATGCTTCGTACAATACCAATTCTTCTGGCTCTATTGTCTAGGACTTCCTTTCCCAATAGTCTTCCTGGCATGCTAAGCTCGTACAGCTCTGCTTCGACGCTGGGCATGGGTTCCTTAGTCGTTGTGGTCATTTCAACTTGGCTCCTTGCTCTACTTCTATTGTTTGTAGGAGGCTTTTTACAGTGAGTATTATCACTGATAGATAGAAACAAGCTAATATGCGAGGCTTTGGAGTTGGAAAAAACCGAGTCCTACGTAAATGAACCGATGATACGTCAGAACAGCATTGAGTATCGAGCGTATCAAGTCAACCTCGCGGAGATTGCTGCTAGAGAAAGCACAATGATTGTTCTCAGTACAGGACTCGGCAAGACAGTCATTGCAGCTCTTGTTGCAGCAAAGCGGTTAGTGCAGTATCCAAATTCCAAGGTCCTTTTCTTAGCTCCATCCAGACCGCTAGTGGATCAGCAAGCCCGCTATTTGAGAAGAGCCCTTGACATAGACGAAACATTGGTTGTATGTTTGACTGGACATGATGCTCCAGATCAAAGGAGAAACGATTGGAAAGGAGCCCGGGTGATTGTAATGACCCCTCAGGCTTTGCAGAATGACCTTGTCCAGAGAAGCTATA
>JAEORI010000348.1 GCA_016840965.1 Candidatus Thorarchaeota archaeon
ATGAAACAAAAAACGTTGTGATTATTGCTTCATGTTTAACTGACATTTGGGACCGCATTTACGCTCTTGCTGATGGCCCAACAAAATCTAGAATGGAGGGTCCCATCCATCTGAAACCTTTCTCTAGAGATGATGTGTATGCATTTGTAAAAGAAACCATGACTAATTACTGGCTACAACAAAATATCGAGCCTGCCCCTGATCCTTTATTCCCGTATACAGATGATGATGTTGCTACAGCTTTTAACGTGAGTAACGGAAATCCTCGGGAGGCTATTCGGCATCTAATTCCTCGCCTTGATGAGATTCTATTTGACAAGAAAGAGGTTGAGATAACACCCCAAGAAGATTATGTTATCAAATTAACAGCAACAGTTGTTTTGAATTCGATCGTTAAAGCCCTAAGTCTGGCTGCAAAGCCGCTCGGAATTGAGGTTGAACTACAAGTTTCAGGAGCTGGAAAACAAAAACAAGAAGCAGCAATTGTACAATTTACAAAGGAAGACAGAACTCAATACATTGGCATTGATCTCCCTAATGTAAAAGATTGGGATCGAAGCGGAGGAGTAGCTGCCTACTATTCTGCTAACAGACTCAAGAAGGTACTGGACGCAGATGCTGTTAAAACAACAATCATCGCAGTCCCTGCAGCTACAAAAGGGATGAAATTTGAAGCGCTCTCTGAGGAGATTGGAAGTAACATGCTAACACTCCGTTTTGACGAGGAAACTGCAACTCTATTTGTCCGTGAAACAAATGAAGAGATTCTACCTCATGGATATGCTGAATCTATTAGAGGTCTCATTGATAGTTTATTTGACTAGAGTTTCTAACCACTACCATAGAGAATCATGGGATCCAAATTGAACCAACCTCCAACAAGGTTTCCTGGAAATGTAGCTAACTTTTTGTTATATACAGTTACTGCATCGTTATAATCCAGTTTTGCTTGGGTGATTCGATTCTCAGTTCCAGTGATCTCATCAAACAGTCCTTGGTAAAGAACATCTGCATAGAGTGTTGGATAATTCTCTTGAATCGCAACGAACAATGTATTGAATGCTACATTAAGTTGAGATGAGATATTGGCTTGCTCACTTGGAGTCCTATTCAACGACAGCCATTGTGTCCTTAATTCTGTGATTAGTGTGAGTGTTTCCTGTTCATACTCTGTGTAGTTTTCAACAATTTCCACAAGTTGAGGAATCAACTCAAGTTTGCGCTCGAACTGGATTTGGATGTGTGTCCAATCATTTTCAGCATCAAGTCTAGCTGTAACGAGGTCGTTATATGTCATGATGACTATGGCACCAAAACCTACACCTACAACAACCACGAGTAATAATGCTATACATCCTACTTGCTTACCTTGCATGAATTATCGCCTCGCTTATCAATATCTAAACCCTCCACCCTCTGTTCTACCTCCTCCACTTCTTACCCTCTTTCCCCCTGAAAATACAATAGTGCCTCCAAGTGCAATGATGATGGCATATCCAAGCACTTGCAGTGTGTTATCCCACCACCATGCAAATAGCAGGAGCAGTCCCATTCCGACCAGTGGAACTAGCGTTCCCTTGGAGAATCTCATTGATACTTGAAACCATACTGAGAGCATTATAAGCCCCATAGCAACAATGGCGCCTGCAATCAAGGGATTTTCATATCCCCATAACTGGAACGCTGCAAACCCGCTTGGTTTGCCCAAGTTACTAACAACACTCGGGTCGTCTTGAAATTCATAGTATAGTTCTAAAATCCCTTCATAAAGTCCATCGTAAAAATACATGTAGTCAAACCAAGGAGTGCAATTATCCCTTGCAATTCTCCCTGCCTCAGAGTCTGTGATTGCTCCTTCTAGTCCTCGTCCAACCTCAATCCGGAATTCGTAGTAGAAGTGAGTTAGATTTTCCCAATAGTAGAGTGTGAGAAGAAGACCATTATTCACATCCGCCTTTCCGATTCCCCAGTCATTGAACACAAGATATGAATAACGATCGATGTCTTCCCCTTCCAAATCATCAGTTATTATCACGTAGACCTCCACCGTTGTTCGTTCATCTATCCAACGGCAGAGTTCTTCCAGATCCTCTTCCTCCTCGTAACTCAGCAGATACACCCAGTCATTGACCATATATCCTGTTGGTTCTGGAAGGGCTGTCACAACAGTGATACTATTGAGGGCAAACATCAGTCCTAATGTCATTATTAGAAATGCTGTTGTTTTATTGGAAGGCAAATACATTGTATTGCGAGCCAAATCTGATTCCGAATAAGTACCTTATCCTAGCTGCTATGTCATCGTTGTGTCATTCGCTACTTCTTTTTCTTTATCTTTTGCAGGAATCAATTCGGGAAGGAACAACAATATGATCAAGAGTATTAAAACAATAGGCAACACTCCTGGTGTCTGCAAGAAAAGAGTAATGTTACCTATCCAAGGGATGGAGAACACTACAACTCCTACTATATCATCATATGTTCGATAACTTGGGTCTGGTGAATCATTGTTATCTCCCTGAGTATAGTATCTGTACTCTCCATCAACATTTTCAATTAGAATCACTCTATGAACCACAGGTGCTGATGGATGCCAATTAGCATTATAGACAATCACGTCGCCGACATTGATGTCCTCAGGTGATTGATGCTGTAGAACAAGTAAATAGCCTCTTTCCAAAGCTGGAATCATTGAATCGCTTGTAACGACGACTAAAGGTGTGGATGTCCCCATCGCCACTGTGAAAATGCCGTATCCTCCAAGCGTAATTCCTACCATAAGCAAAATGAAGAAACCTGTTTTTCCATATTCGGGCCATTTATCCCATTTTAGTTTCTTGCGAATTGCTTCCAACGTTCTCTCGCCTGACAAATTCTGAAAATTGCATGTTTAATAAAACTGACGACCTATTCATGACCACCTTTTCGTAGCCGTTCCAATTAACCCCAGAACATCTACAGCTTCACCTTTCAGATCTGGTTTCCAATTGCGAACATCTCGTACATGGTCTGCGCCTGCTTCAGCAATTAGAAAACGCCCAAGAATCCTTAGATTCTTTTCATCCATCTCTGCGGCTTTCATAGCATCTCTTCCAGAGGGATATCCACCTTTTGGAGTTTCAGAAGTGGCATTAACATACCAGTAGTTTCTGATAATTCTTACAGCAATGATTCTTGCAGGACAATTCTGTATTTTTTCTTCGAATAGGACTGTGTCTCCTGTACGAATCTCACTATCTGCAGGCTGCTCTTCACCATCCATATCAAAGATTTTTTCACGGAACTCATATAATACCCTCTTTGCAGCTTTTCTGAGAATATCAAGAGATGTGTCTACAATGATTCCTTCTTTAGAGTCCATTTTTTCACGGTGTTCGTCCATAGCAATTCCATATTAGTTTCCCATAAGTTTAATCTTTGCCTATGTGTAGGAAGCTATCTCCACCTTATTTTTTAAAAGATAATTATCTAGATTTGGTACTGTGATTTTCGAGATGAGGATTCGAGTGGTAAAATCCGAAGGACTCGCAGCGCTCTCATATTTTGTGAGTTCAGGGAATGAAGCAATGGTTATTGATTCTCGTAGAGACGCTGACATTTACCAGCACCTTGCAGGCGAGTATGGAGCTGAGATCATACATATCTTTGAAACTCATAGAAACGAGGATTATGTAACGGGTTCGCTAGAATTGAAAAGAATATTTCCTGACGCTCATATAGGGCATTCAAATCAAACTAATTTCGGTTATGGTGATGACCGATTAACAGACAATGAGTCTTTCAATATTGGTAGAATGAAGGTTACATGCATTCAGACTCCAGGACATACAAACGATAGCATCTGCTATGCAGTCGCAGATCTCTCAGTTGGTACTGAGCCAATAATCGCATTTACTGGCGACACATTATTCGTCAATGAAGTTGGCAGAACCGACCTTGTCGATATCAAAAAACACGAGGAAATGTCCCGTAAGCTCTATGAGAGTTTACACAAGAAGCTCCTACCAATAGGCGATGGAGTCATTATCTACCCTGGCCATGGTGCTGGATCTGTCTGCGGAGGAGACATTGGAGAGAGAGAGGTTTCAACAATCGGTTTTGAGAAGGCAAATAATGCTTGGTTAAATATGACTGAGGAAGAGTTTGTAACATCAAAGACATGTCAACGCCTAACTAGAGCACCATATTTCAAACATTGTGAACGTCTGAACACAATTGGGCCTCCAATTTTGACTGACCTTCCGAAAACAAAAGAGCTTGATGTTGAAGAATTAAGTCAATTACTGCTAGAGGATGACCACAGATCTATCGACACCCGGTCTTCGTCCGAGTTTCTTCAAAGGCATATACCAAATTCAATAAGTTTGGCTATAACGAACATGGGTCGGTTAGTAGGATTGGCTTTACGTCATCACCAAACATTCTCTATCATCTTGAGGAATGACCATGATGATCTCTTGTTGGCATCAAATATGCTTCATCGTATTGGATTCGATAATATCGTTGGATACCTAAAAAATGGTCTTGAGCAATGGGTTGCAAGTGGTCGCGAAACTGGTTGCATTGAAGACCTGTTCTTGGAGCAGTTTGGATTGAAGCAAACACGGCGTGAAGTGAAAGTGATAGATGTTAGAGAATTACATGAGTTTGATGAGGAACACATTGAAGACTCTCTTTCCGTTCCTCTCACCAGACTTGAAGAGAATGCAAAGAATCTCAAGATTGATGGTCCAATCACAACCTTCTGTAACAGCGGCTATAGGAGTACAACCGCTGCTAGCATTCTGAAGCGTCAAGGTTTTGATAACATCACTGTAAGCTTAGATGGAATGAAGGTCTGGAAATCTCATGATTTCCCCCTTGAAAAAGAATGAGCTATACTGGAGTAGAAGAAATGTATAGAGTGATACCCACTGGTCGTTCTAATGTAATTGCACGCAACGGAATGGTTGCATCGTCCCAGCCTCTTGCTACACAAGCAGGCTTGGAAATCATACGAAAAGGTGGAAATGCCATTGATGCTGCAGTAGCTACAGCTGCTGTGCTTGATGTGGTTGAGCCTTTCAGTACTGGTTGTGGTGGGGATGCATTCGCTCTCATTCATCTATCTGGTAAGTCTAGTCCTCTGAGCTATAATGGCTCTGGTCGTTCTGGGTCACTTGCTTCTCTTGAAGACCTGCTTGGTCTGGGTTGGACCAGCATACCAATGCGTGGTGGTCCACCTGTTACTGTTCCAGGAGCACTTCATCTTTGGTGCTATATCATTGAGAAACATGGTATTCTAGAGATGAAGGATATTCTCAAACCTGCAATTCATTACGCACGCAATGGATTTCCGGTTTCTCCAATTATCGCTCACACTTGGAGAGGAATACTTGGAAATCTTAAGAATGATGCTGCACGTGAGATATATTCTCCCAATGCAGAAGCTCCCAAAATGGGACAGGTCATGAAGAACCCTGACTTGGCAAATACATTTGAAAGTGTCATTGAACAAGGGCAATCTGCGTTTTATTCAGGGAAAATCGCTAAGTCAATTATCGACACCGTGCAAAAGAACGGTGGATTTCTGACAATGGAAGATCTAGCTACGCACAAGACCATGGAAACTACTCCTATCTCAGTTTCATATCGCGGCGTGGATGTTTTTGAACATCCACCAAATGGACAAGGATTTGCTGCTCTCTCTATGTTGAACATAATGGAAACATTTGACTTAACGAAACTAACTCCCCTTAGTGCTGAGAGATACCATTTGATGATTGAAGCAAAAAAACTGGCTTATGCTGATCTGCATCAACATAATGCGGATCCTGAATTCTATTCAGTACCCCTACAGAAACTCCTATCAAAATCATATGCGCAGGAACGTGCAAAAACAATCGATAAGAGCAATGCAATGAGCATCTACGCTCCTGGACTCATGTTGGGTCATGACACCGTCTACCTTGCCACTGCTGATGGAGAGGGAAATGCAGTTTCCTTCATCAACAGTCTCTATATGGGTATGGGCAGTGGTCTTGTAGCTCCTGGCACCGGAATAAAATTACAGAATCGAGGTCATTTGTTCTCTCTCGACCCTGAGCATCCGAATTGCTATGCTCCAAGGAAATTGCCATTCCATACAATTATTCCTGGTGCAATCTACAAGGACAATGACCTACTGGGTGTGTATGGCATCATGGGTGGTGCCCATCAGGCTCAAGCGCATGGCCAATTCGTAAGTAACGTGGTTGATTATGGAATGTATCCGCAAGAAGCTTTAGATTTTCCAAGATTCAATCATGACCACACAACGAATAAGGTCGGACTGGAAAATGGGATTCCACCTCAGATACAGCATGAACTCCGAAATCTTGGTCATGTTCTAGTTCATGAATCAAACTCCAGTTTCGGTGGAGGACAGGCTATTCTAAAACTTAATGATGTCTGGATTGCAGGGTCTGACCATCGCAAGGATGGGCAAGCTGCCGGCTTCTAATATTTATTAATTAGATGAAAGTAAAATACAATTGTGGTGAGGTTCTTATGAGTCAGGAAGAACAACAGTTTCGAGAAGAAACAGATCTTTTGGGCACAAGACTAGTTCCAAAGGATGCCTATTGGGGAATACAAACACTTCGTGCTCAGGAAAATTTTGGGGTTTCTCTTGTTCGTCTATTCAATTACTCGACGCTAATCCAATCAATGGCAATGGTGAAGAAAGCGTGTACTCTGGCGAACCATGACCTTGGTCATATTATTGATGAGTATGCAGAGGCAATCATCCAAGCCTGCAATGAAATAATCTCTGGAAAACTAGAGGAACAATTCGTTGTTGATATGCTTCAAGGTGGTGCTGGAACATCTACAAACATGTGTGTGAATGAAGTAATAGCTTCTAGGGCAAATGAGATACTTGGGGAGCCCAGGAACACTATGAGTCCAATTTCTGCGCTTGACCATGTAAATCTCTCTCAATCGACAAATGATGTTTACCCTACAGCGATCAAAATCGCTACTATCTATGGTCTTCGAGACCTCTCAACCAATCTTCGAGGTCTAATTCAAGCACTTGATGAGAAAGCAGACGAGTTTAAGGACATATTAAAGCTGGGTCGGACTGAGATGCAGGATGCAGTTCCAATTACTCTTGGACAAGAATTCGGAGCTTGGTCGGGAGCATTGAAGAGAGACCTCCAGAGAATCGTGTGGGCTATTGATATTCTAAAGACACACAATATTGGTGCAACTGCAATAGGAACTTCACTAAATGCAGATCCTGAGTACATCGACCTCGCAGAAACTCATCTTCGCAAAGTAACAGGTATTGAAGAATTGACAACCTCTGAGAATCTTGTTGACGACACTCAGAATGCGGATGAGTTCGTTCATGCATCAGGACTACTTAGAGTAATTGCAACGAATCTCTCCAAAATTTCAGGTGACCTCATTCTCCTTTCTTCAGGCCCTGTCGGAGGATTTCATGAGATAATCCTTCCTCCTGTACAACCAGGCTCTTCGATAATGCCCGGTAAAGTAAACCCTGTGATTCCAGAAATGGTTTTGCAGGTTGCATATCAGGTGATTGGGCATGATGTCGTGATTACGATGGCTGCACAGGCAGGACAATTAGAGCTAAATGCCTACGAGCCTATAATCGCTTACAACTTCTTCCAAGCTCTGAAAGTTTTGAAAAACGCAATAGCGATATTCGCCGAGAAATGTATCAAGGGCATAAGACCAAATCCTCCTGGGCTGGACATTGTTCACAGAAGCGTAGGTCTTGTGACTGCCCTCAATCCAGTGTTAGGATACAAAGCAACATCACAAGTGGCGAAAAAAGCATTAGAAACAGGACGACCAATCCGCGATATTATCCTAGAAGAAGGTCTCTTGGATGCCGATTGGCTAGACGTTTTGCTTTCACCCAAACGCATGACCCAAGCTGGCATCGTTGGACATGAACATAAAAAATCTGAGCAGGATCGTGAAGCCAGGGAATGAACTTCGTCATGTGTCAGAAATCACATCATATGCGATGTTATCTGCGTGGTCTCCAATCCTCTCAAGGTTTCTCAGAGTTTCGATAAAGACAGCATCTGCTTGAGGGTCACAGATCCCTTTCCGAACTCGCTCTATATGTGCTGCTTTCAGCTTCCTTTCGAGTACATCGACTTGATCTTCAAGTCTCTCAGCAATTTTGGCTCGATCTTTGTTCCTTGTCTCCAGAGCATTAATTGCGGTTGAATAGGTGTCCTCCACAAGGTCAAACATTTCTGTAATATCATTAGTGCCTTGTTGCGAAAATGTGATTCCATCCTTCAATTTGTCAAGGACAAACTCAGCAATATTTGAAGCGAGGTCTCCCACACGCTCAATATCAGTAAGTATTGCGAGTAATTTTATTCTCCAGATAATATCATCGTGGTTAAGATCTTCTTCTCTGATCTTATCAATGAACTCTTCAGTACTTCTACATCTCTCATCAACATCTTCTTCGAGATTTATGACCTTTCTAGCATCTTCAATATCTTTGTTGAGCAGGGCGGTCTTGCTGAGACTTATCATCTCAATAGTCTTTTCTGCGGTTCTGAAAATTTCACGTTCGGACTCAAGAAGTGCAGCTTGCGGCAGATTTAGCATTTCCTCGTCGTAGAAATGCTTGCCAATTATCTCTCCTTCTTTATCAGGAATCAGTTTGTCACAAAATCGAACTAGGAGACCTACAAAGGGGATGAAAAGAAGACTCACAATGACATTGAATATTGTATGAGCATTAGCAATTTGACGCGGAAGACTCGTATCTGTTAATAATACAAGGTCTGTAAACGGAACCAAGAAGGGCAGAAATATTGCTACGCCAACCACATTGATTATTGTTTGAGCTATCGCAGTACGTTTTGCAGGTGATGTTGCGCCAATGCCTGCAAAAAGTTCCAAAAAACATGTGCCAATGTTAGCACCCATTACAAGTGCGATGCCTGGCCCCAGATCAATTGCACCTGCTGCGCTCATGGCTATAACTAAGCTCGTAGTTGCAGAACTACTCTGTGTCACCCCTGCAATAGATGCGCCTATGAGAATTCCAAATATTGGAATCGCACCATAATCGTTAATCAGGTTTCTAAAAAATGGATATTCAGTAGTGAGTGGTTTAGCTCCTTGTTTCATGAAATCCATTGCAAGAAAGAGTAATCCTAAGCTGAAAATGACAGTACCAATGAGTTGTATTTTTTCATTCTTTGAGAACATCCTCATGAAAAAACCAATTGCCACAAGAGGCCAGAAT
>JAEORI010000349.1 GCA_016840965.1 Candidatus Thorarchaeota archaeon
ATCAAGTCTCCCAAGAAAATCACACCATCCATGGCTTCTGCTAGTCGGATCATTTTGTTAACATGAATCCATGAGTCATGAATGTCTGCCAAAATTAAGAGTTCCATTACTCTTCACTCCAAGGTTCTCAAATGAGAAACATCACCCTCAACCACAGTCTTGCATCCTTCATTAGTTTCAACTATAAGGGCTCCAGTTGTGTCAATATCTTTGGCAATTCCAATAATAGTCTTACCCGCTTCATGTATGCGAACTTTTGCACCTATTGTTGAACTGAATTTTCGTAGTTCGTTCAAAACTCCGACAAATGAGGATTCAGATTCCACATTCTGAAGTAACATGTCAATTTCATTTGTGATAGAACAGAGTAGAGATTCTAATGTGGTTTCTTTGCCTATTTCATCGAAAACGGATGTCGCAGGCCACTGTAGTCCTGCAGGCATATGTGTAACTGGACAGTTTTGGTTAACACCGATGCCAACTATTATTCCAAAAGACTCATCTTCCCTTGTAACTGCCTCACAAAGGATTCCTGCAATCTTTTTCTCATCAACCAGTACATCATTAGGCCACTTCAGAGTCACATTTCTTAAACCAAATGAACTCAAACTTCGAACAACTGCGCAACCACTGAGAAGTCCTAATAGAGGTGCGGTTTCAACGCTAAGACGGGGCTTTAGTATTATAGAGAAGTAGAGTCCTCCAACTGGAGAAAGCCATGATCTACCTTTTCTCCCACGACCTGCTGTCTGTTTTTTTGCCACGACGATCAGTCCCTCGGTTTCGCCTTGCAAAAAAAGGGTCTTAGCTTCCGAGTTTGTAGAACCTACACTATCAAAATATTTCACACGAGGGTGAAGCATTCTTGTCTTGAAACAATCAAAGTCAATACTCAATCGATGTCACCAAGTGTTGAGAATATAGCTATTTGAATTCGAGGGAGATTTACAGAATCGATTATAGAATTCAATCATTAATGTTGGAAGTTAGTTTTCATACGATAAAAATGAATCCCATCAGTCCCATATTTTTCAGCTGAGAAGAAACTACAAATGATGTTATTCAGTTCCCTTTCTAATTATAGAGGTTTAATAGACTAAATCCAAACCCATGCCAACAGGAACCAATATAGTCCGAGTATGAAAACAATAATCCAAATGCCAATTGTAAGGAACATAAAGGGTCGTGTTTTCTTCAATAGTTTTAGTGGCATTCCTTGTTTCATCAGAAAAATGACAATAAGTACTGCACCTAAGCTAATTGCCAAAATCCCCAATATATCATGCACAATCTGATACCAGAAGGTTATCGGATTGCCAAGCATAATGGATAGTCTCTCAAATGCTCTCGGTATCATCCAAACACCAACAGTAAGAATGTGTATCAATACTACACTGTATACTGCTTTGTGGTGCAGTTTGAAGTGCATTCTACGCGCACCATAAATCCAACCAATGATTAGTGCCAAGAGCACAATTATCTCCAAGACAAGAATCAAATATGGAATAGGAATACCTAGGATTTCTTGCATTTTATTTCCTCCATTTACTTTGTTTCAATCTCACTGACACTTCCTCTTGTTGTAAACAAACTAGATCTCAGTGTTGTACCTTTACCTTCGTGCGCTGACACAATCGCAGACCCAATCATTCCCCATGGACAAAATCTAACGTGTAGATTTTGATACGCTTCAGAATCATGAATTCTTGAAAAGGCACAACCATTTGTCGCAACAGTGATTTTCTCACTGTCAACATTGGTACGAGCAAATTTCACAAATCCATGCCCTTGAATATAATCAGCAAATCCTTCTAGCTTTTCGGATAATGAAACGTTTGGATCCAGGAGATGTTCGGGAAGATATGCTGCTAGAATATCAGACATACGAATGAATACATAATCCCGGATTGCAGCATCGCCTAAAATATCGATGAATACGCTTTCATATCCAAATATTGCTGCACGGAGTTTCCAGATTTCCTCCATCATTAGGTTCGTAGTAGAACCGCTTGCCTGAGCAAGTTCCACTTTCTTGTGAAAATCCGATAGGAAATCTTTGAGTTCTTGAACAAGGGTATCAGAATTTGTTACACTAGAAAAAATCTCGGGTAGGAATTCGTGGACATAATAAACCATTCGAGGTAAGACGTGTTCATCAATGACTTTGGGACCAATCAGTTCAGTTCCAACTGCTTCATAGGCATCTAGAATACCCATGTATAGGAAAACAGCTTCGAGTTGTTGACCACCCTGTGATTGAGATTCTGAGCTCATGAGTAGAACCATTCTGCTGTTCGTCAATGTCGCTTATATTTCTCATCTATGGTTTCGAAGGACTCACTAATTCATGTAACTCAAAAAGGGTCATCCCACTAGTGTTAATTAGAGAGATCCCCGAATTTCCTTTGCCTTTAGATTTGGCAAAGAAGCGCTTGAACGGCCTACGAGTGAGTGATTTGAACATAGATTCTATGTTCTTGATAATAGAGGATATGAAAATAATTGATTTCTGAGAGATTGCACCACCTTCTTTTTCAGTGATACGTCCATCTGTTGAGAAGATGATTTTTCCTACTGTGCTTGCTTCTGCCGCAAATGCAATTTTCGCTTCAAAGCTATCAGCATAACATATGGTAGTAGCAGCCTCATACACATTTTCCTTTGGAATACCCATTGCTCCACAAACAACACTCAAGACTCGGCCCCCGTTACATGCAACCACTGAATAGTCATCTGACTCGATGAAGAAATATGAATAATCTTGATTGAATCCGAAACTCTCGAAAACTTTCTGAAGAGTTGTATGAACTAGTAGAAATTCACGTACTTGCGCGTCTTTAAACAATGGTTTTGGTCTAGAGAAACTCGTTATAATTGAATTATCGTAGGAATCCACCAAAAAAGCAAGGGGAATATCACTTCGTCCTTCTAGTGATTCCAGAACATACGAAGACAACTTTTCATTACTGAAAAGTTGAGTGTTGACTCGTTCTATATTCTCCTTTATTTTCTCCTTTTCTTCAGAGGATAACTGCATTCCCTCAATCTCTGGCATTTTAACATTCAGAAGAATATTCATGATCTTGTTCATAGCCTCACGGGCAAGGTTTTCAGGCGCTTTTCTATCAAATATACCAACAAGCACACGGTTAGATTCAGGATATTGAAGATACAAGAAATACTCATTCCCAGTTGAAAATGATTCGAGCACGTCTGAACGTGCGTGTGTACTGAAGTCTTGAATAGCAGAGAGAAATCCTGAAGAGAGAACTGCTTTATCATCATCACTGGATGAAAGGTTTCTGCTGTAGTGATACTGCAGGACACTGCGATCAATTAAAAAAATCTCTCTAAGCATCTCACCGCGTGAATGTAAATAGAACATAAGAAGAAAGCGGTTGATGAACCATTTTGGGAAAGGATTATCTACTTTTTTCATTCATATCATAGAACCAAGGCGTTGACAATGAAGAGAAGAATGATTCTGCTAGTTTTTTCAATTTTATCGATAATAATCCTAATTCAAGGTACCACTGTAAATGCACACACACCTGGTCCAATTAGTCTCTCATATGATTTCGAGAGTCATGAATTGGAAGTGCAAATTACGCATAATGTTGAAAATGTAAATACTCACTATATCTATCAGATAATTGTCGAGAAAAACTCAGTCGTTGTTTTAACAAGGGATTACACGACTCAGAATACAACATCCGGAATGTCCGCAAGCTATGAGATAGCAGCAGCTCACGGTGATATACTCCGTGTTACTGCAAAATGCATCGTTTCTGGTCAAGCATCGAATCAAATCACTGTGATTGATCCTGATAGTACAGAAACAATCACAACAAATGGAGGAGAACTATTGTTTAGCCCAACCATGTTAATTGCAGTGACAGTCATCGCTCTTGGAGCTGTTGCAGTGATAGTGATGTTCCTAAGACGTCGATAATTTTTGGATTTCAGACACTTAGGTAGCATCAATTGCACCATCAGGTGCAGGTTCCACCAAAAGCTCCACCTCTTTCAGCATCTGCAGCTCTGTTTCTTTGTTCTTGAAAAAGACATAGAAGAGGATGATTGCTAGTACATAAAGTCCTGAAACTAAAAGATATGGAATACGATAAAGGCTAAGAGCAAGTAACCAACCCCCAATATTTGCGGCAATAGCTCTTACAAGAGAGTCTGCTGAGCGAACAACTCCAACAGCAGTTGCACGCTCTTCTTTTGTGAGACCCTCCATGAAGAATGCATTCGAAACCGGACCAGCCATATTCATCAGGACATTTCTTGCGACATAGCCAAGAACAGCGAATTGCAGAGTGTCGGCCCATGACAAAGTAAGCAAAAATGGGATTGAAAGTGCTTCTGTCAACACCACTGTTCGAACCTTACCAATTCTGTCAGCCAGTGCCGGAGCGAAAAAATTACCTGAAGAGAGAATTATTGTATTGATTCCGAAAATTAGACCCAAGAGCCCAGAGTCAACTGGGAATTCGTGTGTGAAGAACAGATTGAAGAAAATCACAATCATACCTGCGCCTAAACCAACTGTCGCAACTGTTGTGGCGTACTTAGTTATGAAGCCCCAGTTTTTGACGTTCTTAAGTGCCAACCGAGAGGTTGTATAGGATGGAGTATCAGTTGACATTTGAGTAACAAAGACTATTGCTAAAATACTTGGAATCAAACTCAACCACAAAGTGTACCGATAGGGAAAAACAAAAGGTGCCCCTGATTCAATGCCAAGTACTCCTGCGAAAACTTGTGGCATGTATCCGCCAATTAGATTTCCAACTAAGACACCAAGCAATGATACTCCACCTGCAAACCCGAATAAATGTGCACGTTCACGATCAGATGAAAGATCAGTGACGTATGGAGACCATGCAACTTCCCTAAAAGCACTGGACAATCCTAGGAAGATCTGAGACAAAATCAAACCCACAGGATTGAGTGTTGTATACTGGACTACTAGCACTATGAAGCCAACATAATTAGCTGCAAGAATGATCTTCTTTCGGCTAGCCCTATCAGAGAGCATTCCAGCTATGATAGCAATTCCAGCAGTAGCAAACATTGATACAGATAAGAAAAAACCAATAAAGTCCTCAGGGAATCCCGCGTCTTTCAAATAAAGATTGAAGATAACACCACTGATCCCCCATGAACAAGCACTCAGGAATGCCGCAGCGATGTATAGTTTGGCATCTCTTCCGAAGAGTTGAAGCTTTTCAGTATAGCTTAGCTTCACCTCATCGTGCATTATCAAAATCCCCAGAATTAACCATTATTGAATGGACACCAATCAGCATTCCCTTTATGCATTATCAATTGAGCACAAACAGTAAGACTAAATCGAAGTATTGAGGATTCCAGCATTATGAAGATTATTGATCTGCGCAGTGATACCATCACTCAACCGACCGATGAGATGATTGAAGCCATTGTGAAAGCTCACCAATCAGGGAGATTTGGTGATGATGTAATCGGCGAGGATGAAGTAGTTAACGAGCTGCAGGAAAAAGCAGCGAAGATCTTGGGGAAAGAGGCAGCTCTTCTAGTTACTTCTGGTACGCAGGGTAATCTCATCTCTCTTCTTGCGCAGACCAAGAGAGGTGACGAAGTAGTTGTTGAAGAACAATCACATACATTCATGTTTGAAGCGGGTTCGATGGCATCAATAGGAGGTCTCTACCCAAAACCTGTGAGAGGACAGAGAGGGTACATACTCCCCAAAACGCTTGAGTCAGTCATCAGCCCGGATGACGCTCATTATGCAAAAACAAGTCTGGTTGTCTGTGAAAATACACATAACTACGCAGGAGGCACAGTGACACAGCCTGAACAGGTCAGAGCACTAGCATCTGTGGCTCATGATCACGGTCTCAAGGTGCATTGTGATGGAGCCAGATTATTCAATGCAGCAATCGCATTAGACGTGCCGGCAGCTCGTCTAGTTCATGATGTGGATTCGGTTCAAATCTGCCTGAGTAAGGGTCTCTCAGCCCCTGTTGGATCAATAATAGCTGGATCTGAAGAATTCATTCATGAATCACATAGACTACGAAAGAAACTAGGTGGGGGAATGCGTCAGGCAGGTATCATCGCAGCCCCTGGAATCGTGGCGCTTGAAAAAATGGTTGATCGGCTCAAGGAAGACCACGATAATGCCAAGTTGCTCTATAACAAAATAAAACATATACCAAACCTTATTGTTGAGGAACCTGAAACAAACATCCTATTTCTAGGACTCGAAAATTTATCGATTACTCAGATGAATCTAGCAAATGAACTCGCAAAAGAGAACATCAAGGTTTATGGGGGCTATGGCGTTAGGACAAGAATGGTTTTGAATAGAATGGTAGACCGAGAGGATATTGATAGAGTAGTAAAGGCACTCGAACGGGTACTAAAGTGAGAAGAGACATTAATGTTTACAGCCGTTTCTTCGCATCTTCAATCATTTTAGCGATGTGTTCACTCCATGTTGGTTCAAGTTGACGGGCTTTTTCAGCACAGCCTATGCATTCGCCATATTTCTCCATTCTATACAAAAGACGACTTTTGTAGAACCATGCATGAGCATAATTTTCGCTCATCTCTATTGCTTTGTCATATGCCTTTAACGCATCTTCATATTGGCCATTTGCTTCATAACTCCGAGCTTTTCTATAATATTCATAACGTGTCTTTGGACTTCTGTTAAACACTTCCATCATGCCTCCCAAGTGCAATATAATTAGGAAAATAATCAGATAAGTTTTGCACATTTCTGCCATAGTATTGACAACTTAGGAGGGCTCTTCACAGAGCTCTAGAAGGACACCTCCCGAGCTTTTGGGATGAATGAAGGCAATGAGCATATTATGGGCACCAGTTCTTGGTTCGTTATCAATCAAACGTGATCCTGCTTTGCGATGTCGTGCAAGTGCTGCATTGATGTCATTCACTCTTATTGCGATATGATGGATACCGCTCCCACGAGTTTCGAGAAACTTTGCAATCGGGCTGTCATCTGCAGTCGGTTCTAGAAGCTCAATAAGACTTTCACCAATCTTGAAGAATGCTACGCGAACTTTTTGCTCTGCGACCTCTTCAGATCCTGAATATTCGAGTCCTAGAACATTTTCATAGTAATCAAGCCAATTCTTGATACTATCCACTGCAATCCCGATGTGATCTATTTTTTCAATTGACATGATTAGACTTCTCCTCTCATAGGATATCGGGTGCCTTATATTCACCAAAGACCTCTCTTAGGACACCACATATCTCACCTAGTGTAGTGTAGACTTTTACAGCTTCAATGATTGGAGGCATAAGATTACTATCACTCTTGGCTTTATTTCTTAAGA
>JAEORI010000350.1 GCA_016840965.1 Candidatus Thorarchaeota archaeon
AATCTTATTGAAACCCTAGAGGTTCGCTGTCTATCAGAGGCGAAAAGTATGACTGGTCTTGTTCTCGAAGCTGCAAGTAGGCAATTAGATAGGAATCTACTATTAAAACAACATGAGAATGTAGTACGAGCGCTTGAGGATTTGTGGATTGGTGTCGAGAACGGAGAGATTAAGGTTGAGTGTATGCCTCTATTAAGAACTGCTCGTGACGTGTCATGTCCAGAGCTTAGCCGCAAACTTCGGGCATCTGAAATAGATCATGCTAAGGTAATTAGAGACCTTAGATTAATGGTGAACACCTTCACCTACGTCATTAAGCCAAAGAGCACCAAGTTCATGTTCTAATCTTCTGGTCAGAAAGGAAGACTGAATACATCCCTGCTCTTAATCATACTCGATGAAGATGAGAGCAGTCTTATTAGGTACAGGAACATCATATCCAGATCCCGAACGTGTACAGTCGGGGATTCTCATTGAAGATGGAAGTCATAGGATTTTACTTGATATTGGTTCAGGAATTCTTCAACGACTGACACAGCTTAAGGTTGACATCAAATCTATTGAAGAAGTATTCATTAGTCATTTTCACATTGATCATTGCGCTGATTTTCTACCTCTATGTCAGAGCCTATGGATATCAGGATATGATAAAACTCTGAAAGTTTTTGCGCCTCCTACATTGAGGGAATGGTCTAGAGGTGTTTTTGATATAGCTTTCAAGTACTTAAGAGATAAAATTCCCGTTCAGACCACAGCACTCTCAGAAAACCATGTTGTTCCTCTAGGTAACATCACGATAATAGCTAGTCCGACATTGCATGGTATCTACGACACACGTGCTTTTCGAGTAGAATGCAATGAGACGACTCTCACATATTCTGCAGACACAGCTCCATGTAGAGATGTTATAGATTTGGCAAAGGGAACCGATATTTTGATACATGAATGTAATTGGCTTGATGGTCCACATAAGGAAGGTATGCATACAACTCCTAGTGAACTAGCAAAAATTGTAGAGGAAATCAATCCATCCAAAGTAGTATTGACGCATGTTTCGCCAGAGATAGTTTCTGCAAAAGAGAAAGTGATAGAGATAGTGGGCAGAAGGACTAATGCTGAAGTCTTGCTTGGTGAGGATGCGATGGTTCTTGACATGTAGACTTATGGATACTGAAAGCCAGTCCTTCTTGGACCATACATACGCTTGATATTAGCAATCCCAAAGGTTCCTCCTAGAATAAATAATGGCGACCATGCAGCAAGTTCTGTGAACTCTGGCCATATTGGAGGAGGAAAACCAGCATAAAGTGCAACGCCATTTACAGTTAAGATGATGAAGAAGACTATTGAGTAACAAAGATTCACAACAGTTGCCTTTCGAGCAAATGAGCTTTCATAGGTCTTTAGTATATGGCGAGTGTCTTGGATGAGGATGATCACAAAGAACATTGTGAATGCAATGAGAGCGGGATAAGAGAAGAGCCAGAATAAGATGTAGCCAATCAAGACAAGTCCAGCATAGATTGCGTATGTGGCAAGCGGATTGAAGGGACGACTCTGTGGCATTACAGGTTTTTTCGCTTCTTCATCATGTGGCTGTTCAGACATTGGTACACACATGTTTTCGTGGCTTGTATTTCATATAACTGAGCGCTTAGAAGCAAAATATTTGTATCTCGACAGCTCCAAACACTGCCATGTGAATGTTTTTAACATATGAGAACACACAACAACACAGAACTCGAAAAAATCTAACCGAGTCGATGAATTATGGCCGACGCAATTGAATGGACAAACGCCAATCCTGAGGACATTGTTTGGCGTTATCCAGATAATAGAATTGATTGGGGTTCGCAGCTAATTGTAATGGAGAACCAAGCTGCCATCTTCTACCGAGACGGAAAAGCTTTGGATACATTCCTCGCTGGCCGCCACAAACTGACCACGAGTAGCATGCCAGGTCTTGTTGGCTGGTTGCAGAAGAAGGTTAAAGGCGACATCTTTGAAGCCACCTGTGTCTTTATTTCAAGAGGACAATTCCAGGGCAAGTACGGAGGTAGAGGGCAGACAAGTGACTTAGCTCCACTGATGTTTCACGGCAACTTCTGGTTCCGTGTCAAGGAGCCAAAGATTTTCGTTCAGGAAGTGGTTGGGAACCAGAATGCCTTCAGTACAAAGAAGGTGAATGATTTCCTACGCTCGTTCATGAATGAGAGGATAATAGATGAGTTCGCTCACTACGACCTCCAAGCTGTCTTTACGCAACTTGATGAAACATCATTGAAGGTAAAGACCCAAGTCCGAATGAATTTCGAGAGGATTGGTCTCGAACTTGTTGATTTGAAGTTTGAGGGAATCGATACAACTGAGAAGTACCGTGAGCGCCTCTTCTTCTTGAAAACAGGAGGAGTGAGTGGGCAACAACTCATGGGTGCTGAAACAATCAAGTCATCTGCAGAGTCACTTGGTAAGAGTCCAGGTGCTGGCTTTGGAGCTGGCATGGGATTCATGGGAGCTGCAGCAGGAATGATGCAGGGCGGACAACAGGGAGGACCAGCTGGAACTCCAGCAGGTGCTAAGTTCTGCGCCAACTGCGGAACTGCGCTAAATGGCGCAAAGTTCTGCCCGAATTGCGGTTCCAAAGTAGGATAGTATCAACATATGGTTGGGCGTGATGCCCAACCTCTTTCGTTTTTCTTTATTTTCTACTGCATCGTCAGTAAAAGTCACTATATTGACAAAGAATCACTGTCCGCGCTAAATATATGGCACCAATGGAAAAAGTGGGTAGCTTCAAGTGTTACTTTAGCCAGGATTGTTTCAGTATGCGATACAACTCCAGCTATCATCTCACGGAGAGGGATGCACTCAGCCTAAGCAGAGCCCAACGAAAAAGCATGGGCACATTTTACACTCCAGAACCTCTAGCTAAGATGATAGCGCAGGATGCAATATTCGCTTGGATCTCTAGCAGAGTAGGCACCTTGATTCAAAATCTGGAAGATCTCGATGGTATGAACTCACAAATACGAAAAAGCCTGCTCAGAGATATAAGAGAAATCTCAATTCTTGATCCAGCAGTCGGAGATGGAGTCTTTCTAGAGTCAGCAGGGGAGTGGTTGTCAAAGATACGTGGTGCTCTGAGTGAGGAAGAGTCAAGTGAAGAACAAAAATCCGTTATCATCCGTGAATGTCTGTTTGGAGTTGATTTGGCAAAACATGCTGTGAATTCATGTATCGCACGGCTAACAAAATGGGGAAACATCTCTTCTACCACAGATGTAAGGAACTTCAAGGTTGGAAATAGTCTCGTGGGGCTGATTGACTCAGGTGAAATCGCAAAACTAACCCATGATGAGCTAGACATCAAGTTGGCGAAGATGATGAATTCAAACAGAGCCAGCGAAATCTTGGATGATCTGAGAGAAACTCATCCACTCCATTGGCATCTAGCTTTTCCTAGTATATTCTCGGGAGATACTCCGGGTTTTGACATAATCCTTGGAAATCCGCCTTATGGTAGTATCTTAGGACCCATTGAACGGAAACATATTTCGCAGACATATTTCGTTTCAGTAGGAGGTAGCAGGGAAGGGACATGGAATAGTGCAGCTCACTTTTTGGTAAGAGGGATCTCTTTGTTGAAACCTGGTGGACAACTTGGCTTTCTGGTTCCTAATAGCATCTTAAGAGTAAAGCAGTTTTCAAAAACGCGAGGCTTCCTTTTAAGTAACACAAAGCTGTGGAAGATTGTTGATGAGGGGAATCCTTTCGACAATGTTACACTTGAAATGGTAAGCATCTTCTGCGAACATTCTGCAACTAGTGAAGAACAAAAGATTAGAGTCGAGTCAAGAAGGCTTGGACTTGAACAGTCGAACATTGTATCATCAAGAGCGTTAAAAGACAGCAGAATCTTTCCAATCTATCATGATCGTATATTGACAAAAATACTTGAGAGAGGAGAAAAACATCTTCTTATCGCAGGAAGAGGCCGAGACATTCCAAGAGCACATGTGAATAAAAAGAAGACATCTATATTCAAAATACCTTACCTAACAAGCGGGAGAAGTGTAAGAAGATATTGTATCAACAACAACCATGTGCTCTTTGCTGATGATTGGTTCCATAAAGATTCAGGCATGATGGAATCTTTTCAAAGTGAATTGCTTGTTGCTACAAAGAACTACAGATACCCGCGTTGTATCATTAAACCAAAAGGAATCATACATGGCGGAGGTATAGTTAAGATTACACCTCTATATGATAATGCGGACCTCCAAGTTTTAGGCTTAATTTTAAACTCACGACTTGTAAGGCAAATTTGTATCAGATACCTCACGAATTATTCTCAACTTACATGTTGCTTGAATACAGGGATTATGGAAGAGATACCTGTTGTTCTACCTGAGGAGCCATTAGTGTATAGAGAGCTTTTCAAGACATTGAGTCAACTTCATTCCAACAAAGACCAGAACTTTGATGTGGAGCTCATCCATGCGCTCGAGAGTCTTGCTGATGCTCTTGTGTATTCATTGTATTTTGGAGATGGAAATTTGGAACAACACGTGTATGCAGGTGTGAAAAACCTCATTAGAATTGTACAGGAGCAAGAAGTCATCACGATGATCAATGAAATCATGAATACTCCGTTTGTTAGAGATTTAGAACGTCTTGGAGATTTCCCAGTAGCAACAAAACTTCGTAGATACTGATGCTTAAATACGTGTACAACTGAACGCATCTAGAATCAGAATGGGCGAAGATAATTCGAAACCAGAAGATATGGCCACTGATCTTATCGATGCCATTGACGATGCTGCTGATAATGACGATGACGTTCGCGATGGTCTGACAAAGAAAGAGCGGGAGATTGAGGTTAGTAGAGGGTCTGATCGTCAAAGAAAAGCACAGGAACTTAAGAAGCAGCTACGAAAACGGCAACTTGGACTACTAACTTACAGGTGGCCTGCATTAGTCTTGATTTTAGGAGGCATCTTGGCCATCTCAACTGAATTCCTACAAGTCATGGTTCGTGAACCAGGGGTTCCTCCTGAAGTCGGATTTGATACATTTGTTGATGCGTTGCTAAGAACTTGGGGAGTCTTCTATTTATTCCCAGTACTTGCAGGCGGGTTCATGATCATACTGAGTTATTTTGCCTATGAAAATCCAAAGGCAACTTGGTTAGCAATTATACCCGCAGCGATGCTTGTCATGTCAGGAGGCTACGTCTTCTTCTTAATTGAGTTTGCAGTAACCTACCAGCCTGAACTTATAGGACTGATTTATTCAACACTTACACCAATATCTATGATTATTGGAGGAATTTTGGCACTTCTCGCTATTGCCTTGAAAGAGAAAGAAAGCTAGTCAGTAAGAAACTCATCAAGTCGACCTTCATCCTCTAGCAAAGACATCCAGTCAAATCGAGTCGGTGCGGATTTATTCTTCATCAATGCCTCAATCTTTTCTACTGTCTGTGGTGCGCTCAGCTCTGAGGTGTCGATTTCAAAAACCCTTGATTCCCCAAAGGATTCGATCGCATCCATCTGGCATACTCCAATAACTTCAGCTTCAACATTTTCAATTACCTTCTCACGCGAGTAGTTTCGTTTGGTGAGGCGGTCTCTGAGTATTTCAGGGTGCGTCCTTAGAATGAATATCCACTGAACAGAGGAGCTAGGTACTAAATCTATATAGTGTCCCTCAATAACCATTCTTCTACTCCGGTTGTCAGTTAATTCAAGGAGAGCTTCAACAAGACAGTCTTCATCTATAATGCCTGTATTGCGAGCTTTGTCCTCTGCAGTGATACACCCAGATTCGTTGGCAAGCTCGCTAAGGGAGATTGTTTCTACGCTCAACTTGCTAGCGAGGATTTTAGCAACTGCTGTCTTTCCAGTTCCAGGTGAACCACCTACAAGTATGACGGACATACGCCTGCTCCCCATCATACTCAAGATAAGCTTTGAGTAAGTAACAACTAATCCACTTGCATAAGCAATAAAAGATGAATGAAGTTTGAATTGTGCGGAATGAATGAACCCTATACTATCCGTCAGTTTCACCCAGATGATATCAAGGAAGTAGTATCAATTAATCAGAGATGTTTACCTGAGAACTACCCAGATCAGTTCTTCATGGGACTATATTATCATGCGCCTAAAGCATTCTATGTCGCAGAGTACAATAATGAAATCGTCGGATATATTATGTGTAGGATTGAAAGAGGTATCTCTGGATTTGGACGGATGCCTGCTAAGAAGGGGCATATTGTTTCTGTCGCTGTACTCAAGTCTATGAGGCATAAAGGAGTAGGAACAGCGCTTATCAGCGCAGGGATGGAGGGTATGAAGAGCTACGGAGCCAGCGAATTTTTCTTGGAAGTACGAAAAACGAATGAGGATGCTATTGGAGTCTATGAAAAACTAGGTTATTCAGTCCGTCGGGTTTTACGGGGATATTATCGCGATGGTGAAGATGCCTATTTGATGGTCAAAAAAGATAACAGCAATTCAGAGGACGGATTTTCGGATGTCTGACCGAATTGAGATTCCACTCATTCCAGAATGCTCTGCTTGTATTGCTAACAGTCTCAAAATAATGATTCCAAATCTTACAGAAGATGCGGAAGAACAGAAAAAGCTGTTCTCACTTGCGTTCAAACGAATCTCAGAGGGGTTTGGGAAAAAACTTCCTCCAATCCTTTTGTCAATTCAGCTCTATCAAGAGTTATACAAGATGAAAGGAGCAGACGACCCCTATTATAAAATCAAGAAACTTAGTAAAGATTCAGCAATCAAAGCGCTTCCAATAATTGAGAAGAAGTTGAACAATCTTGATGGATATGACAAGTTGCGTGCTTGCTTAGCTGCATCCATCACAGGTAACGTCATCGACTTCAACACTGCTGAACATAGACCCAATCTTGATACACTGGTGGATATGTTTGATTCAATACTCACGCAGGGATTCGCAATCGATGACTCAGCTCACCTATGGAAATCTTTGACCTCAAAGAAAGGAACCCTTCTTTTTATTGCAGATAATGCTGGCGAGGTTATTTTAGATATTCCACTCCTCAGATTATTGAAGGATCTCGGATGGTACACCACATTTGTAGTAAAAAGCAAGCCTATGATTAACGACGCAACCGAAGATGATGTTAAAGGCACTGAGATCGAACAACTAGCGACCATAGCATACAGTGGTGCATGGGCACATGGTGTCCCACTTCAGTATGTCAGCCAAGAGTTCCTCCGGCTAGTGTCTGAGAGCGACATTATCATATCAAAAGGGCAAGCAAATATTGAAACTGTACCAGAGATTCAGGAAAAAACAGGCGTAGAAACATATTATATTACAAAAGCCAAGTGTTCCCACATCTCTCAGGCAATAGGAGCTAACCGGGGCGACAATGTAATTTTAAGAAGACCAAAAATTACTGCTTAAAAGTAACGTTTAAAAACGAAAGAATCTGCGAAGTGCATGTACAGTTTTCTTGAACTGGTCAAAATCAGTCAGTATTATGCCAACTGGCGAATTGAACCAGGAAAGGGAGGAACTAATTGATGAGTCAACAAGTACCGGTGATAGTTCTAAAAGAAGATACCGAAAGAACCCGTGGTCGTGATGCTCAGAGAAACAACATCATGGCCGCAATTGTAATTGCTGAAGCAGTAAAGTCCGCTCTTGGGCCCAAGGGTATGGACAAAATGCTCGTTGACAGTTTCGGTGATATTACAGTCAGCAACGATGGAGCGACTATCCTGAAAGAGATGGATGTTGCCCACCCTGCTGCGAAGATGGTGATTGAGGTCGCCAAGACAGTGGATTCCGAGGTTGGAGATGGTACAACTACTGCTGCCATTCTCACTGGCGATCTATTGAAGCAGGCTGAAACTCTACTCGACCAGAAAATCCACCCAACTACCATAATCAGGGGATACAGAAAAGCAACACAGAAGGCATTAGATGTCATTGATTCAGTCGAGGAGAAAGTAGACCCAACAGATAAGGACTACAAGAAAATCCTCACAGATGTTGCAAAGACCTCAATGTCCAGTAAGTTTGTTGCTGGTTCAAGAGATGCACT
>JAEORI010000351.1 GCA_016840965.1 Candidatus Thorarchaeota archaeon
ACTCTCACCTAGCGCAACTGCCATCTTGCGTTTTGTGAGAACTTTCGAAGAAGGTGGACAGTTACAAGTTTTTCAAATGGATGCCGAATTTGAGCAGTTACATAAAATGGTCATGTCTTACAGAGGAAGTTTGTACTCGCTATTAACTCGCAGACTGGAAGAGGTTGTTAATCTAGGGGGCGTGTCAATAATATCCCAGAGAGACATCATGAGTCTAATAGTCAATCTCTGGGAAGAGAACATATCTCGTCTATCAAAGACAGAGCTCCCGTTTCTTGAGGCAGCTCTCAAAAACCCTGGAGCGCCTCTGAACGCTCTAGCTACAAACGCAAAACTGAGCTACGCTCAAACTAGAAGGGCTCAGAAACGACTTAGTGAATCTGGAGTTCTAAAAACAGTTGGAATGCTGAACACGCATAAACTGGGGCTTGAACGAGTTTTGATAATTTTCGAGTCTCCTTCTTTGGTTCTCTCAGGGCCTTATGTACAAAAAACTCTCATGGTTGATGGTTACTCTCCTCTGGTTCTAGTTGTAGCAACAATACCTCACCAAAAGAGAGCGGAACTTCTAGATACAATACGATCTTTTCGAGGAAGCACAGGTGGTGCATCTGTATGGGCCCTCTCGGATGGAAGGCCCTTCTTCAGTGGTCGATACTTCAATACTCTAACTGGCTGGAATCTTGACTTGCTACATCTTCGTCTGATGTTACGTAAGGGGGATGACCCACTAATACTGGCTGATGTTGCTACACCTTCCCCCCAGAAACCAAATCGATTCACATATGCAGATGTCAAGATAATCGACGCTCTTGTTGATGAATTTGACAGCACGGGTAATGACATCGTAACTACTACAGGTTTATCCCCCTCTACTGCATTTAGAAAAAGGGCTCAATTAATCAAGAATCGCGTTGTTTTACCAAGGGCACGAGTGAACATACCCCGCCTCAGTGATCGAGTGGTCTGTTTTCTGAGCCCTGAATGCTCTGGCGATATCATTACCGCATGGAACCATCTGCCAATAACATATCAGAGTAGAATCCAGAATATTGAAGATCCATCCGAGAAGAAGGTTTTACTGGTGTCTGCTCTACCTGCAGGTTCTGGTCGCAATTTGATAGATGTGCTCAATGATGAAACCTCAAAAATTCATGATTACAGTGCTCATGTAGTCGCCGCTGGTACTGGCCAATCCACAAAAGTCGCGTCAATGTACGATAGACGGAGTGACACCTGGAAATGGGATGTTTCTAAGTTCTTTGATGCGATGACATATAGCGTAGTACGAAGAGAAGCCTCCCCCACTGATATCCCTCTTGACTTAGCGTAAAGCAGTCAGTGACGCAACCCTAATCTTGCACCGTGTCAGTCGGATTAGTGAGTGACTCATGATTGAGATAATCTTCTTAGGTTCTGGTGGGTCCATTCCTACAGAAAAGAGAAACCACCCCGCAATAGCTATTCGTTATGAAGGGTGGGTATTGCTATTTGATGCTGGTGAAGATGTCCAGAGAAGATACGAGAAAGCTCAACTTGGACTCAATAAGAAGATGGCCATCTTCATATCTCACGTTCACGCAGATCATGTTCTAGGTTTACCAGGTCTCTTGTTGAGGTTCTCTCTTCTTGGCAGACTGAAACCCCTGAATATCTACGGGCCCAAAGAACTAATCGAATATGTCAAAATTAGCCAGTCAACAATCAATCTAGGCACAACCTTCGAGGCTGCAGTTCATGCAATTGGTCCAGGTGAAATCTTCAAAGAACAAGACCTAACAATCCGCGCCTTCGAAGTTGATCACCGAGGTTATGCCTTAGGTTATGAAATTATATGGGCCCGTTCAACTGGACGATTCCTCCCTTCCAAGGCAGAAGATTTTGGTGTACCTCAAGGCCCCCTTTGGAAGGCACTGGCATCTGGTGAATCAGTAGAACTCGAAGATGGTACAATGGTGTCATCAAAGGATGTCACTGATCCCAGTCCATCACCTGTGAAGCTAGTCTATTCTGGTGATACAAGACCATGTGAGGAACTTAGGAAAGCAGCGAATGGTGCAGATGTTTTGATTTGTGAAGCCATGTATACCTCCGAACATGCAATCCTAGCTGAGGAGAGAGGTCACTCAACAGCAGCCGCGGTTGCAGATTTGGCGAAAGAATCAAACGTGAAGTTACTTGTATTGACTCACTACAGTCCCCGGTACTATGATGGAGAAGAAGTGATTGGTGAGGCACAACCACTCTTTTCAAACTCAGTCATCGCCCGTGACCTCATGAGAATTCAGGTAGGTATGGATGGTTCTATCGTCATTGTGAACCCTCCTGTCGACTGAACTATCCCCTCAATCCTAATTTAAGAGATTTCAAAGGATGCCTGGAGAGTAATCGCTTTCCGAGTTGGACTCTGACATCAGATAATGTTGTTACTCTCGACACGATGTCAGTCAAGTAATTCCGAATCACTGGGTCTTCTGCGACTATTTGGAATAGTAATTCCATGTGTTTGTGTGATTTATTGAGAATCCTTGAGAGCCATCTAGTATCCATTAATTCCTGTCCTATTGTCGCCTTCAATTGGTTGTCGTATTCAACAACGTGTAATGGTGATTTCGATTCTACTGCTTCAAACGCAATCTTTGCAGCCAATGTTCCTGACTGTATTGCATAGGATATTCCTTCTCCTGTTAATGGAGAAACTAACCCTGCGGCATCTCCGATTAGCATGCTTCTCCGTGCGATACAGCGGTTTAGTTTATCCCCTACCGGAACTCTATATGACACTCTGTTTGAAACATCAAGTTCTACACCTTTCTCTCTTTCAATTATTGAAACGAAATCCTTCCACTTTTGCTGGAGGTTATCTTGCTTATCCAATCTACAGCCTATTCCGATATTGAACCCGTTTTTCTTGGGAAAGCACCACCCGTAGCCCCACGATACCAGACCAAAATATAGCTCAATTGCAGGTGCTCCATTCGCCCCATGAGTCATCATCACAGATTCAACATCACTAGAGCTCATTGGCGCAGTCGCAGAATAGCATAATGCAATTTGCTCTGGTAGCCATTTAGAACGAACTCCCAGTTCTCTAGCACTGATACCATTCACTCCATCCGCTCCTACAAGAAGATGCGATTTATACGAGTCTCCTACAGCCAGAGCTCTTGTTCCAGAGCGTAGTTGTTCCAATCCAACTACCTCAACTCCTTGGACTACCTCCACACCTACATCTACTGCTTTCTGAAGAAGATATGAATCAAACTCGCTTCGGGTCACTATATGCCCCTTACTGATCAATGTGACTTTCTTCCCCGACGGAGTACGTATTATTGCAGCATTGAAAGTCCTTTCAATTACAGATGAAATATCAAGGTCAAGACTTCGAATTACCTGTGGCCCAAGTGCACCCCCACATGGTTTCTCTCTTGGGTGATATGCCTTTTCAAGCAGGACAACATCTAATCCTGCTTCAGCAGCACGGCGCGCACATGTTGCGCCTGCTGGACCACCACCAACCACAGTCAGGTCGTACACCTGCAATCACCACTCGTTACCACTTATCACAACACGGATAAATCCTATTCTACGATTCTGGAAATAGGTGAAATACTCTGAATTCAGAAGAAACGGCCAAAGTCTGCCTTATCACAACTGGAGGTACAATCTCGAGCATCTATGCCCCCGGAACACGTGCTCTTCGTCCAGGTCTCTCGGTGGAAAAATTACTAGATCGTCTTCCAAAAGGTATGGGCAATGTTGAGGTAATTCAGAGAGAACTATACCAGTTAGATTCTGCTAATGCACAGCCACATCATTGGCAGATTTTAGCAAGCTCAATCAAACAGGTCAGTGAGGAGTTTCCTGACCTTCATGGTATTGTTGTTACTCATGGAACTGATACAATGACCTATTCTGCTGCTGCTGTCAGTTATATGGTTCAAGATTTTGGAAGACCAATAGTTTTCACTGGGGCACAAATTCCAGCATCAGTTCCATGGAGTGATGGACCAAGGAATCTTCTGGATGCGCTAAGAGTGGCTGCCTTCGGAGACCTCGGAGAAACCTGTATTGTATTCAATGGTGAGATACATAGGGCTACGAGAGCAAAGAAGGTACGAGTAAACTCCTACGATGCTTTTGATTCAATGGACCCATCCCCAATAGGCATCCTCGCACGCGACATCATTCTCTATGATGGTCGTAGGAAACGTAATCATAGTTTGTCTCCGCGATTTGACACACGACTTGACGACCATGTATTCTTGCTCAAAGTGTTTCCAGGACTTCCTCCCCAGACTTTAGCTCGCATTGTGGACATGGGCTTTCATGGAATCATCATTGAGGGATTCGGGTCCGGGAACATTCCTACAGATGAGAACGCCCTCACCGGAGGTATTCTTCAAGCAATAGACCAAGGCTGTTTTGTTGTGGTGAGCTCGCAATGCGCATTTGGACAAGCCGATCTCTCCATCTACGAGGTTGGAAGGGCTGCAATGGAAGTCGGAGCCATGAGCGCATATGATATGACCTCTGAAGCAGCATTAGTGAAGCTGTCTTGGGTTTTAGGTCATACCCACGAACCAGACCGTGTTAGAGAAATGATGGGCATCAGCTATGTTGGAGAGATGTCTTATCTAGGTGGTCCGGATAGTACTAGCAGGTAGGTAAATATCAGGAACCCAAAGAATGAGGATGGCGCCGAGGATGAGATTCGAACTCATGCCTCCTATTGGAGAACAGCTGTCTGAGCGACAATCGCTCGAACGACTGTAGGTTCCAGGCTGTCGCCGTGAACCGGGCTTGGCTACCTCGGCTTGA
>JAEORI010000051.1 GCA_016840965.1 Candidatus Thorarchaeota archaeon
AAACACTTGGGTGATGAAGGGCGTGATTGGTGTAAAGGGTCGACCCGATGTGACTAGTCACGAAATGGAAGTCGTAATCACGTACTAAACATTTTTACTCAGCCTTCATCACTTGTGGCATTTTTTTTCTTAGCCACTAATTAATTTAGAAGCAGTATAGTTAGTAATTTTGAATCATCATTTATGAGATAGAATTGTCTCAATTCAGTTGACATATTAGTAAGTTGCTCTATGAGTATATCTTCTCAACCAAAATAGGAGTTGATCTCTCGATGAAGATACCAACATTTAGAGATGTGCTAGCTGCTCAGAATCGTATTAGTCCCTACCTAAGACCCACGCCACTAGTGAGCTATCCTTTAGTCAATGAACTCCTAGGGTTTGAGGCATATATTAAACATGAGAACTGCCAGCCCGTAGGTGCTTTCAAGGTTCGAGGTGGGATTAATCTCATTTCACAGCTCTCTGATGAAGAAAAGACACGTGGAGTTATAGCAGCTTCGACAGGGAACCATGGTCAGTCTATTGCATATGCTTCGAGATTATTCGGAGTGAAGGCAGCAATCGTCGTACCTGAGGGATCCAATCCTGGAAAAATAGCCGCGATGAAAGCACTTGGTGCTGAGATAGTCTATCATGGGGCCACTTTCGATGATGCGAGAATCCGTTGTGAACAACTTGCTAAAACCCACGGGTATCGGTACATCCACTCAGGCAATGAACCTGAACTTATAGCTGGTGTAGCTACTGAAACACTCGAGATGCTCCAAGAAAAACCTGAGATCACTGTCGTCATTGTTCCAGTGGGTGGAGGCAGTGGAGCTGCTGGTGCATGCATCGTTGCTAAATCAATCAATCCCTCGATCAAAGTAATTGGAGTTCAATCAGAAGCTTCTCCAGCAGCGCATGATTCATGGAGATTGGGAAATCTTGTTGAACGACCTAATCGGACCTCAGTAGAGGGTCTCTCAACAGGGACCGCCTTTGAACTTCCCCAGAGAATTCTGAGAGAACACTTGGATGATTTCATACTTGTGAGTGAGCTTGATATCAAGAGAGCAACGGTATGGATGATAGAAAAAGCACACACCCTTGCCGAAGGAGCAGGAGCTGCGCCTTTGGCGGCTGCATTCAAAATTAGAAAGAGCTTGGAAGAAAACAAGGTTGGACTCGTTTGTTCTGGTGGTAATCTATCACTTGGGAAGTTAAAGGAAGCACTTGATGTAGTGGCGAATGAACAAAACGTCTGAATCTGAATTATGGTGTAGACCACAGTCCTTATGGGTACAATGGTTCTTTTGCCATTAATGCTGTTGTTCGTTTGGAGTTGATGAAATGCGTGATGACAATTCTGTTGGAAATAGCGATACTCTCTATCCAAAACTAACTCTTCGCAAACCTCCAGATGATAAACTCCCACCACGAATTTGCATATTTGACTACACTGAGGCTCAATATAAGGAGTGGTTTGTTGAATCCATTGATGAGTGTAAACCGCCTACTGACAAATCCACAATCCGTTGGATTAATGTTGATGGCGTGCATAAAACTGAAGTCATTTCAAATATTGGAGCAGCCTTTGGACTTCATCCTCTTACTGTTGAAGATATTATTACTTACGACCAACAACCTAAGGTCGAAACTCATCCAGAACATGCGCTAATCACAATGAGAATGATATGGACTGAGGGGCAGAATGGTCGTCTAGTATCAGAGCAAGTAAGCATCATACTTGGTCCGAATTATGTGTTATCGTTTCAGGAAGTAGAGGGCGATGTGTTCGATCCCCTACGACGAAGAATTCGAGAGCCTGGAAGTCGAGTCAGAAAGAGTGGTGCAGATTACCTGGCATATACTCTGATGGACCTTATAGTTGATAATTACTTCGTTTTACTCAACCAGATAAGTGAGAATATTGAACAGACTCAGGAACAACTCATACTAGAACCAAATGCTGAAACTCTTCGAGTCATCTACGACTTGAAACGTGCGATGGCTGAGATGCGGAGGTACACATGGCCAGTGCGGGAAATAGCTCTCAGACTTGAAAGAGAAGCGCCTCAGATGTTCAAGAAGAGCACTCTTCCCTACTTGAGAGACCTCTACGACCACGTAATACAGATTACAGACCATATCGAGATATCCAGAGACTGGCTAGCAAGCATGCTTGATATTTATCTCTCAAGTGTCACGCACAGGCTAAATGAAGTCGTCAAAGTACTGACTGTGATATCAACAATTGCAATTCCTCCCACTGTGGTCGGGTCATGGTATGGTATGAATCTCCTAGTTCCAGAATTTCAGTCTGAGTATGCTTATCCAATTGTCATCATACTTACCATCTCCATGATGGCTGCAATGCTGACGTTCTTCAGGCGAAAGCGTTGGATTTAGGTACTGAAAAAAATCACCTCACCATCATGAAACACTTATTGACATGAGCTGGAAATCACCATTACTTGGCAGCAAAATTATCCATAATTCACCAAAGGGATTCTCGCATCAGTTGTCAGATTCAGACCCAACTCTATCAGAGCTTTCTCACATCCATGTCCAACAAGATGCGTGCTATGCATCTCACATCCACGAAGATCAGTTAAAACATTGATACATTCTGCCGCATTCGGATTAAAGACCGCACTCACCGCAAGTGCATCAAGTACCTCCTTGACATCAAGACAGGTATCTATTACACCCAACTGTTCTTTGAGTTTCATAATGCTTTCCATGATGATTGGTGAAAGAACATCAATCTCATCTGGAATACCTGCGAGGTGTTTGACAGCATTGAGAAGTGCAGCTGACTCTGATGTGAGAATTTTCGACCGTTTTCCTGTAAGAATGACTGATTTGTTATTATCAGGGTATATCTCAATGGCAGCTCCAGTGTGCATCTCTCTTGGCAAATATACTGATCTTTTCAAGCTCTCCTCTAAAGCCTTGTTGGCTCTAATAGCTACAACGCGATGTTCTGGTTTCGCTTTGACACGCTGCATTATTCGGTCTATTCGTTCAAGTGTATCGTGAGTGACATTACCTTCTACAAAATCCCTATTGTATTGATAGTACCTTCGAATTATCTCTTCAATGCTTGCCTGTCGAACGACACCTTCGTCAACTATCCCTTCCTTGGCCATGTTGACACCCATATCTGTAGGGCTCTTTATCTCTGCTAGAGGGTCTCCAAGAGGCGTGATCTTCTCTATAATCTTCTTAATAATGGCAAAGTTTTCTACATCTCTATTATAATTGATGGCCTCAATATTGTACACTTCCCTGTGAAATGGATCAATACAATTGTAATCACCAATATCTGCAGTTGCAGCCTCATATGCTATGTTAACTGGATGGTTTAGTGGAAGGTTCCAAATAGGGAAGGTTTCAAACTTCGCAAAATTGCTTATTATGTCCTCTTTTCTGTCATGATATATTTGACCCATAGCAAAGCTCATCTTCCCACTACCAGGTCCTGGTGCTGTGATGATTACAATCTTCTTGTCTGTTTCCACATAGTTTAGTTTCCCATACCCCTCATCGCTGACCACTCTATCCGGGTCTGTGAGATAGTTAGGGATTTCACTATTAGTAATGACCCGAATTCCTCGGTTTTCAAGACGTTGTCTGAACTTGTCTGATGTGGGTTCTCCACTATACCTACCAATAATGACAGCTGACACATCCAGCTCCAGTCGCTTCAGGTCGTTTATGTCCCTGAGTATTTGATCATCGTAAGTCAGACCAAAGTCACGTCTGATTTTTCGTCGCTAAATATCCTTTGCGCTGATGCAGTGGATGATCTCGATGTTATCACCTAACTTCTTGAGCATCTTGACCTTTGTGTCTACATCAAAGCCAGGGAGGACTCTCGACGCATGATGGTCATATCGTAGTTTCCCTCCAAACTCAAGGTAGAGCTTATCAAATTGATTTACTCGATCCATAATCCGTCTGACCTGAACAGAGAGATACCTCGTTGTGTCAAAACCTCTCTTTCTATTCATATGTATCACGCAGAGAGTTATTTTCATGTTACTGAAAATCCCATTAATGGTCGCAAATGTCTTAGTCCCTTCTATAAAGTCTTCGAACGATTAACAACCTATCTAAAAATTTGATGTCAGATATAATGCGTGAGGGGAATGGAAAGAATCAAATCAAAACCTTCATGAAGTCGATTTCTGATAGGTCTTTTGATGACTAAGCTAGACAATGTTGACCGGCAAATACTTTCGTCTCTAATACAGGACTGCAGAACCACCTATCGAGAAATAGCAAAGTCTCTTGGAATGTCCGCC
>JAEORI010000352.1 GCA_016840965.1 Candidatus Thorarchaeota archaeon
GAAGTTAAAGTTCAAGAATCCTGTCAATAAGAAAATCACTTATCATGACCCATGCGAGATAGGACGCTATCGAGACATATACGATTCGCCACGAAAAGTGCTCGAATCAATCCCTGGGTTAGAATTCATTGAGATGCCAAGAAATCGTGAACATGCATTTTGTTGCGGGGGTGGCGGAGGATGCAAAATTATGTTCCCCGACCACTCCCAGAAAGTATCGGATGAACGAATTCGAGATTTTGTCGAAACAAATGCTGAGTTGATGACAACTATTTGTCCAGCTTGCGAAATGAATCTAACGCACGGAATGTATGAGGCTGATTTGGATATTAGGGTCTTAGACATTGCTGAAATAATGGCTGTTTCAGCGGGGATTGTGGACTCTGAAATATTAGAATCAGATTATTTTCCTGAGGATTGAATGAGGGTGGTTTCCGCCCTCTCTCTTCTTTGTTAGCCGCCCACTGCAGCAATCATAAAAACAATCAGATCGCCTTTGGAGAGTTTTGTCTTCTCGCCTTTCCTAGCAACCATGTTCATACCATTGACTATGACCACTGTGTCCCTTCGTAGGACTCGCTTTTCTTTGTCTTCAAGATAGACTTCAAATCTCTCTCCATATTCTTCATGAAGCTCATCAATCAGATCTCTCACGGTTGCATCTTCACCTGTTTCAAATGCAAATTTGTCGTGCTCTGAATGTTTGAGACCTTTATTCATGAGTTTCACAAAGACTTCTGTCATTTCTCTAATTCACCACTATTTCGCGTTCATTATGCAAAACAACTCAAATTAAGTATGTCGAAGGTGTTTATTTTTTTTTAACTCAACTTTAATCGGAAATGTTTATGTAGTTCACAGAGCCTGTACATGTTTTGAGGTATTCCGCTTTGACTAAGATGTTGGCTGGTATACTTTATGGTCCAAAGGATTTACGTGTAGAAGAGATTGACATCCCTGACTTGCTACCCGGATGGGTTTTGATAAAAGTTCGAGCTGCGGGCATATGTGGAAGTGATTTGCATCTTTATAAGGAAAAGACATTCATCCCAATTTCGTCAGTCCTGGGTGAAGGAAAATATGTGCCGGGTCACGAACTTGCTGGGGAGGTTCAAAAGGTTGGTGAAGGAGTCAAATCTCTCCATCAGGGGGACCGTGTAGTTATTGAGCCAACAATAAACTGTGGAAAATGTGACTGGTGCCATATTGGGCTATACAATCTCTGTGAGAAATCAGGGTTAATTGGTTTCTATTATATTGGAGGTATTGCAGAGTATTGTGTTGCACCTGAAGAGAAGTGTTTCAAAATCCCTGAGAATATTAGTTTTGAAGAAGCCTCGACATTGGACTGTGTTGCTGTTGCTGCGAGAGCTGTGAAAAAAGCTAACATCTCCGCTGAAGATAGAGTTGTTATTCTTGGTGCGGGGACAATAGGTCTTTTTGCCTCTCAAATTGCTATGATTGAAGGTGCAAGAAACGTCTACGTGACTGGCACCCATGACTACCAGCTTAATATGGCACAGAAATTTGGTGCCACGGACACTATCAATGCACGTAATGAGAATCCTGTTGAAAGAATAATGGAACTTACTTCTGGAAAAGGGGTCGATAAGGTAATTGAAGCAGTTGGAGGGACTGCTCCAGTGCTTGAACAAGGAGTTGGTATGCTTAGACGTCGAGGAACAATAGTAGCTACGGGCATTTTCCTGAAACCGATGCCTATCAATATGTTCTCACTTATCACCAAAGAAGTGACGCTAACAGGTGCATGGGGATATGCGTACTGGACTCATCTGAAAGAATTCGAGGTGTCTCTGGATCTATTGGAACGTGGAAAGGTTGATGCAAAGCCTTTGATTACACACAAATTCCCACTTGAAAAAACCTCAGAAGCTTTTGAGGTTGCTCTAAATAAAACTAAGACAAAATCCATCAAAGTCCAGATTGTATTTTAGAACGAAATGGGATGCTAAGACAATGACAAAAGATGAATTAACTTGGGATTTATGTAATGAACTAGTTGCAGGAGAAATCGCAACACGATGCTTGATAGTATCATATCTGATTAACAGATTACCTATCAAATATGGTGATGCGATTTTGGAAGATATCAAGAAGGCAAACTATGATGCTGGATATGTTGCAGGTAGGAATGCTGCGAAAGCAATCGGAAAGAATGACTTAGCTTCTCTTGGTGAATTGTTTGGTGGCACTAAAGTATTCAACCCTGAAATCGTTGACATATCTGAAAATCGAGTAGTTATCCATTGGCGTAAATGTGCAGTGCCAACCCTAATCCCAGCTTTAAAGAATGAGGGATTTTCTGAAGACTATATTGAAAAAGTGTGTCCAATTCTAGAGCTTTTTGATAATGGATTTGTTGAGGGCTGGAATCCACAACTCCAAGCTCAAACTCCGCCAGAAGTTGGAGAAACAAGCCTTCAGAGGGGTGGAGCATTCTGTACTGTAATCATTACCAAAAGAGAAAAGTGATGACTTGGATTAACTTCCAGGGGTGTCGACGTCTTTATACCACTTTTTCGATGCGCCTACTTTTGCTCTCATTTTCCATGATGTGCTTTTTGGTTCTTCATCAATTCTCTTCATGAGTTTTTCAATTTTCTTACTAACAAGATCTTTCTCACTTTCGTTAAGAACCTCAAATTTACGCATTAATGAGTCTACTTTCTTGAGATTGGTCGTTACTGTGTAATAAAATCCCCATTCTGATGCAAGAATCTTGGAGATGTACTTTGCATTTATAATATTATCATCTGTATCTCCAAGTTCATGAGCTAATAGCAGTATCGTAGTATCAATGATATCCTTCTCGCTTATTTTTACAATCTGCATCTTTTGCAAGAGCAATTCAGCTAATGGTACAGTTGGATTATCAATCTCTAACCTTTTCTTGTAATCGATTTTATGGCACATTTCTAAACGATCAAGAAAGACATCAATATGTCTTCCATCAGAATTGTTGGTGAAAATCATTCTTCCGCCAAGTGCAAAGCTAAACGATAACATCCTTTGCGAATAGTTCTGGCGTTCAAAGAATTTTTCAATCTTGGAAGTTTGTTTCTCGTAAGCCACGAAATCAATATCAGTAATGAACCTTCCAAGTTTCTCATGCAGGTATGCATAATCTGGGCTGTGAAGATGAATTGCTATGGCTCCCATTAGTCGAAGGATGATTCCTTCCTTGTTCGCTTCTTCTATGATTCTTTGTGCTTCACGCACGAACTCTTGCTGTGCTTTAACATCAAAATCCATAACAAACCCTTCAATAAACAGACATTTTCATTTGAAACTTCTGAAACCTTTAAATATCTATTTCGGCCGCTGCTTTAAGAGGTTTAAACTTGACCCGAATCTTCTTTGCTTGTGATGCACATGGAAGTGTTCCAGTGCAGAGAAAAATGGTTAGGGTGCACGAAGCATACAAGTGCGACGTTGTCATGATGTGTGGGGACCTAACTGGAAAAGCTGTTGTGCCTATAATCGAGGAGAAACCAGGACTTTGGTGGTCCTCTCCATGGGGCACAAAAGAGAAGTACAAATCAGAAAAGGACTTGGATCGAGCCAAGCAGATTTATGAGAAAAGAGGATTCTACTGGTTTATTGCTACTGAATCCGAACTAGAGGAGCTTCAATCTACTCCGGATAAAGTAACTGCATTATTCAAGAAACTGATGCTCAAGCGTATGAAAGAATGGCTTGCGCTTATTGAAGAAAAAGTACCATCAAATATCATGGTTGTAGTCAGTCCCGGTAATGATGACGCTCTTGACATAGATGAACTAGTTCGTAACAGTGATAGAGTCATATATCCCATTCAAAGAGTAGTTGACATTGATGATTCTCATCAAATGATAACCTGCGAGTGGGTTAATTCAACTCCTTGGTCTACACCACGTGAATGTCCTGAGGATGAATTATTAGAGAAGCTCAAAAAAGAGTTTGGCCGTGTAGAGTCATATGAACGACTCATTTGCAATTTCCATGCTCCTCCGTATGGAACAAGGATTGACTTAGCACCAAAGCTGGATGAAAAAGCTCAGGTCAAGGTTAGATTTGGCTCTCCGGACATGGTTCCGGTTGGTAGTAAGAGTGTTCGACAGGTTTTTGAAGAATATCAACCGCTTCTCGGGTTGCATGGGCATATCCATGAATCAACAGGTCTTGAACATATTGGCCGCTCATTATGCATCAATCCTGGGTCTTCATATACACAAGGAATGTTGAGCGCATTTGTAATAGATCTGCCAAAGAATCCCAACGATGAAATAGTAGCTATCGCTGCATCTGCATAAATCATTGTTTGGAGATTACGATCATGTCAAGAAAGGATAGACGCAAACGAGCAGAAAGCCGAAGGGAGTCTGGTAGTGAAAAAGCCAAAGAAGCTGATTCTGATGACATAAGGAAAGCAATCTATCATATTGATGCATATAGATCCCACATTTACTACAATCTCAGCTTTGTGGATGACATGGTAGAAAAAGGGACGCTCGGAGAATCTTTTGGTAGGA
>JAEORI010000353.1 GCA_016840965.1 Candidatus Thorarchaeota archaeon
CAATAGGACCAGATGGAGTCAGAATACGCTCAACAATCCATCCATGTTTAATAACATCAGGCAATTGTGTTGCTCCATGGTATATTCGGTCCAAAACAGGTTCTTCAGATTTTATCACTATGCGTTCTTTTTCTGATGATGGTAAGCCCATATGATATTCCAAAGCATTGTTGTTTCCAAGTGGAACTTCTACACTGAAATCAAGTAGCGTCTTCGTTCGCCATTGCTCCATCATTTGTACATACATTCGGTAACTATTCTTAGGTAAGTGATTATTCAAGTTCTTGTATCGTGTCTCAACATAATATTGAAGATGACTCAAATCTTCCTCAAAGGACTGGTTTCTATCTTTCCAATAGCCACTCAAATAGCTTCCAGTGCAAGTCAGCAATAGAACTAAAGACCCACCTAGACAAATGGGAATGCCAATAAAATTGAGATAGAAAAGCGATGAAGAAAGTGCCGCCCATACAAAGATACCAAACCAGGCTAAATCATTAAGATCATCAAAGCTTCCCTTGTCAAACTTACTTACCTTGAACTGCATCGTTTCAAATAGTAATGGTAGGTCTCCCTGATGAATTTCTATTTCCAGATGTTTTCCTTTCCCGTTCATTTTTGCAGGATCTAGGAAGTGCAGTCTATTCTTATTTGAAAGACCCCATTCATAGTACGCACGGGTTGCAGAGAAACCAAGAGCAATTTGAGAGCCAAATAAGAGTAGGGAAGAAGTCATTGTTGGTCTCGTTGAACATACAAACCATAGAAAAGCTGTATAGACAGCTACAACGAGAAGGCTGAAAACCAATGTTTTGAAGTGGTTGTATCTTGCTTCGAATCTATCCACTACAACATGGTTCTTAGTGGACTCCTCCTCCAATCGGCTCATGCAGCTTGCCTCTTGCTCTCACCATCAAAGAGTATCATAAAGCCTTGCTGTTTCAAGCGACCTCCAAATGATGTCTAGTCGATGAAGTAAACATCACCTTGATTCTCGATTGCTTTCACACGAATATGCATATCATCCTCGAGAACATGTGTAGCATCAGTGACCTTCACAACAGCAATTGCTCCATGCTGTGTGGCAAAGGACGCAAAAGGACTAATCGATTCTCCAAATTCTGCAAGCACAACGGCAACTACTTCAAAGAGGGACTCTAATGCAGAAGCATTTTCTGTGAAATAGAATTCCAAATCCCTATGTAGTATTGCAATGGAATCTGCAGCCCAATCACGTTTGAGGTCATCAGGCTTGCAAATAATTACCGCTCTACCAGAAAACTCTCCACTCTCGCTGACGGACTCTCCTCTTAGAATTGGAAAGATTGGAGATTCGTTATCGTTCAAGATTTAGCATCCTCTACCGAATACTGTTGATGTAGAACGTTCGGTAAGCCAGAACATTAACGTTTCGGAGAGTGTGGATGTCTCATTTCAGCTACCTTCAAGCTAATAACTGAGTTATTATGAAACAAAATATGGTGTTTCGATGACCATTTACGAATTCGAAGGCAGAGTTCCAATAATTGGAAAATCATCATATGTTAGCAGCTCGGCATCTGTAATTGGGAAGGTGACAATTGGAGAAGAATGCTATATCGCTCCCGGAGCTGTTGTTAAGGGAGATTACGGCGAAATAAGAATTGGTGACGGTTGCAGCGTGCAAGATAATGTCATCATTCACGCACGACCTGCTGAGATTACAATAATTGGGAATAATGTCACCCTCGGACATGGATGTATTGTTCACAACGCGACAATAAAAGATGAAGCAGTCATAGGAATGGGAGCCATTGTGTCAGACTATGCTGTTGTTGGTAAATGGTGCATTGTTGGGGAAGGTGCTGTTGTTCGAGCACGTTTTGAGATTCCTGATGAAAGAATTGTTGTCGGAATCCCAGCCAAAGAGATAGGAGCTGTTCAAGAGAAGCACAAAGAAGAACTCTCAAGGTTCAAATCAATCTATAGGGATCTCGCTGGACGTTATCCTTCAGGTTTGAAAAGCGTGGAGGACTAAATAGAAAAAGAGGGCAAAGCCCTCTTTATCATTCTAAACAAGCGATACCATGTGGTCCCTATTGAATCTGCTAAATGCTAACGCCCAAGTCACTGTGAATAATATTGCAGCGATTAGGATAGTAACAATATTTGTCATCTGAACCGCATTCGGATCGATTGCTCCGCCAGCATCAATTGTGAGCATGGGCAAAAGCATTGGTAGAATGAATACCATTACAGTTGCTCCAGATGTCTGATATGCCTCATAGACGCGACTCACTCTCC
>JAEORI010000354.1 GCA_016840965.1 Candidatus Thorarchaeota archaeon
ATTCAACATTTAACAGAATGGTTATCTGCAACCAAAGGTTGCTCTGAAACATGAAATCATCGCAGAGCTTGGTTGTTATAGGACTTCAATGGGGCGATGAGGGGAAAGGCAAGATTGTTGATTTCTTATCAGAGAACTTCGATATTGTGGCAAGATTTCAAGGTGGGAGTAATGCAGGACATACTGTGATGGTTGCTGATAATACTTTCAAATTCTGAATCATAACCACAGGAGCACTTCGTGGAAAGAAAGTTGTGATTGGGAAAGGTGTTGTTGTTGACCCGATAGTTCTGATAGAAGAAATCAAAGCTCTCCAGTTAGCTAACATAGATGTTGATCTGTTGATTAGTGACCGTGCCCATCTAATCACACCTTTTCAGATTCAGATTGATGGTCTTAATGAAAATGCGAAAGGCATTCAGAAACTAGGAACGACAAAAAGAGGAATTGGTCCTACATATTCGGATAAAGTGGCTAGATTAGGTATAAGATTCTGTGATTTCACTCAACAGAATAATGAGCAATGGTTGGTGCTCGAGTCTGCTTCGAAATCAATTATTGAGAAAGTATATGAAACCGAAGTTGAGGATTCGACTAAAACTTCATTGGAATCATTTTCATCTATTGTTGAGAAATTGTTGCCTTATGTGGGAAATTCAGGCGAGTACCTAGAATCCGCTCTTGCCTCCGGCAAACGTGTTTTATTTGAAGGTGCTCAAGGAACTTTACTTGATATAGACCATGGAACCTATCCCTTTGTTACTAGCTCAAACTGCGTTTCAGCTGCGGCTTCTATTGGAACCGGACTATCTTTTTCAAGAATTGATTCTGTGCTTGGCGTTTGTAAAGCGTACATGACCCGAGTTGGAACTGGTCCCTTTCCTACAGAGCTTGAAGATGACATCGGACGGAGATTACAAAACCAGGGTAAGGAGTTTGGAACGGTTACGGGTCGTCCTCGAAGATGTGGTTGGTTAGATCTTGTTGCATTGAGATATGCTATTCGTCTCAATGGGTGTTCACATCTTGCCTTAACAAAAATAGATGTTCTAACAGGGATTAATCCTCTCAGAGTCTGTGTAGCATATGATATCAACGGTACCGAAACAAAGACATTTCCTGCATGTGCAGATGCTCTTTCCGAAGCCAGTCCCATTTATGAAGAACTTAATGGCTGGTCTGAGGAGATTGGAGTTTCTTCTGAATCTTATGACCTAGATAACCTCCCTAGCCAATTGCGAAACTATCTCGATTTCATAGAAATCTCAACTGGTTCAAAGGTTGCATTGCTCTCTGTTGGTCCAAAGAGAACTGATACAATTGTAGATTCCGCAATTCGCTTCTAAAATCTATACATGTTTCATTTCTATCATCACAATGGAACCAACGATGATTGCTGCAATAATGAGTAGTAGTGGAGGTGCATAATTTAGGAATATGCCAAAGTACCATACGATTCGTGCTGGGTCTAGAGCCAAAGCGGTCAAATGTCCCCATACTAGTAGAAAGCCATAGACTGCAAATATTGGATAAAGTATTGGTCCCCCAGTTAGTACAAGAATTAGAATGATTACAGCCAACCTACTTTTAGTTGGATCAAAAAGTGGCACCTTTATTGATTCTTCATCGCTAATTTCAAAATAATATGTAATGAGAAAAGTAGGCATCCGCATGCGAATGAGCTCCAGAATTTGAATGCCTTGTTGAATCGAGAGCAGGATGAATGTATGGCAAAGCATGTACCCTAAAACCAATGCATTAAGGAATGGCAAGAATGGTGTATAGAGTTGAAGGCTCTCAATAATTCCCACTAAGACGGAGAAGTTTACTAATAAAAGAAAAAGATGTCCAACACCACCTTTTAGATACCGAAGTTTTGCCACCATTCAGATCCTTCCTAGTAGTCCTCTCAGACGCCTAGCTTGAACGGTTTTGGGGGTTGTGTTCCTGATAACTGGTCAAACTGACCAAGCTCAGCTTGTCTTGCTACTGCCCTCTGGACTAGATCAGTAAAGAGGGTGTTTATGTTTTCACCTGTCTTTGCTGAGGTTTCATAATGCAAGACATCCAACCATTGAGTAACCATGTTGCCAGCTTCTGGAGGAACTAATCTGTCTTCGCGGTCAATCTTATTCGCAACGACCGCAACTACAGCGTTTGGACACACAGTGATAAACTTGGTGAACCACTCACCAATGTCTAAAAAGGTCTGAGGTCTGGTCACATCATATACGATGATTGCCATTGACGCACCAGCCATGTACCTACGTCTGAGTTCGTTGTAGGTTGGCTGTCCGGCAAGGTCCCAAAGAACAACACGGGCAGTAATCGTACTACCACTTGGCGATACAGTATTTACAGTTTTCAGAGCAAATGTTGTGCCAATGGTAGCAATGTATCGCTCACTAAAACTGTCCTCTGTGTATCTCTTAATACAGCTAGTCTTGCCAACCGCTCCATTACCTAGAGCGACCATTTTGAGCATATGACTAGCATCTTCCATCGCCATGGCACAACGTCCTAAGTTTCACTACCATCTATTTTTGCAATAGTTGGGTTAATAATAGTTCTGAGTATATTGTCGAGCTATCATATAATTTTTGAGAATGAAACGGAATACAAAAATGGGTCTATCATAGTAAGGATTATACTTGACATTTTCCATATGCGGATGTAATTTCGATTGGTGGTGACTATCCTGGCAGAACAATTTCTTGGTCGTTTAACGAAGATAGAAGAAAGTATCAATCAACTTGGTGAAACTCTAAAACGCATGATCACGATTCTTGGTACAGTGACTGAGATAAAATCGGAGGTGCGAGTTGCCAAGGATGAGATTATTGCTGCAGTAGGAAAACAGACTTCAGCCGCATCACCTCCAGATAATCAAGAGGCTCTTGCTAACATGGTTGTTCAAGAAGTTGGGGCAATTCGGGTCTTTGTACAACAATCCATGGAAAAACTCAGGAATGAAATGATTGAGCTTATCGATGAGATGTTGAGCAAGATGCCTGAGCCTGCACCTCCTGAACCTGTCGCACCAGCTCCACGACCCAAAGCAACACCTGCTCCTCCTCCAGAACCTGAACCAGTAGAAGTTCCTGAGCCCGCACCTGCTCCTCCCATTGCTCCAACATCTCTTCCAGCAGACCGTGCTATGCAGATTGCCGGGCATTTAAACTCAATCGTTAAATCTCTAAAAATGGGTTGCATTGCTGGAGATGTTCTTGACTCAATGGCTGAGGCAAAAGCGGCCATTTCAAAGATTGTTCCAAGTGATCCAATCATGGTTCATATTGACCGATGGGCAGAAATTGTGGGAGGATATCAGAAACGCCATGAACTCCAGGCTCGTGACGTGATTAAACTCAAGAAAGAAATCAAAGACGAGATACCAAAATACAGACCTGCTTAATCCTCAACCATTGGTGCTCCATCAGCAATAAGCTTCACAGTCGCAAGTACTCTGATTATATCTGTGGTAGCTACTAGACCAATGATATCATTCCCTTCTATGACTGGAATATGTCGTTTCCCTGTTTGATTCATTAATGTGATTACTTGCCCAATATCTGCTTCTGGTCCGATGGTCACGACAGGTGTGGTCATAATATCCTCTAAACGAAGAGTCTGGTATAATTCGTCAGAGAGGAGTTGCGCTCCAATCACCTCACGAAGGGTAACCATTCCTGCAAGAACATCTGCTTTTGTGACCAAGAGACTTCCAACATCTTCAACAGCCATTAATCTGACTGCATCTATCACAGGCGTATCAACTTCTGCTGTGATGATTAATGATGTCATGAAGTCCCTTACTATCATATTTCTATTCACCTCGTCTGGAAAAGTCTATATGAGCGGACCTTTGGCCTCTGATAGAGCTTTTTCCAGAACAACTTCAGCAATGCGAGTAAACACATTGCTTACTTCATCACCAGTTTTTGCGGAAGTTTCAAAATACTCTGCTTGGAACCAGTCACGAAGCATCAATCCAGGCTCCTGCGGGACCATCCTTTGATCTACGAGGTCTACCTTGTTGGCACTAATGATAATGGGCGAAGCTGGACAAACTTCTCTGAATGACTCAAACCAATTGTTCATGGCCATGAATGTTTCAGGACGCGTAACATCATAGACAATAATAGCACCAGACGCACCTTTCATGAATTGCCTTCGAAGTTCTCTGTATGTTGATTGACCTCCCATATCCCAAACGTTCAAACGAACCCTACGAATGCTGCCCTCGTTATCTGTTACATCAATGTCCTTTGTAGCGAATGTCGTTCCAATGGTCTGCTTGTATTCTTCATCAAAGACGTTCTCAGTATATCTCCTCACAAGCGATGTTTTCCCGACAGCCGCCTCTCCTAGTAAGACTACACGAAACTTATACCCTTCAAATCCATCGGACGTGTCTGCGTCAGATATGGTATCTGATGTATCAATTCTCTGCGTCATGCATTGGCAACCCCGAGTTGTCGCTTTCCGGACGTACTCTCACTCTTCACGAGTCTTGTTTTATATCTTTTCTGCGGAGATTAAACTGGTTTTAATTTAGTTCTTTACGTAATCCAGTCTACATTTCTTGGAATATGAATCTCAAAAGCCACGATTGGATAACCAATTCCAAAGTTAGACAGTATCCTTGGAGAAATCTCTCCGAAAGTTCCCCATAGTTCATCATTAATCTTGATGCTTGCACACCTACCTTCAACAAAGTCGGTGTTTTTTTCTGATTCAAATGTGAACCGTTTGTCTAATCCAAGATTACGTAATAGAAATCCTATCTCAGTCATGAGGTTAGTGAGGTTGACCTTTGCATCTGTCAATAATCCACACACTGATGGAACCTGGTCTGTACTGGTTTCTTTTGATTCATCAGGAATCACCACATCTCCAACCTCGAAGATCTTCTGCGGATAATCAGCGTGCTGGTTTTGTGAAATGAAATCAAGAAGAATTGGTAGGAGAGAGTTCCTGAGGACAGAGTAGTTACGACTCTTTGGATTTCCTGTTACCACCAGTGGTCGACTTCGAAGCATTTTCTCATTCAACAAATCCGGAGAGCTCATGATGTAGTTCATGACTTCTTGATAGCCCATTCCTATCATTAGGTCTCGAATCTTGTTCTTGACTCTAGTTGTTGGATTGATTTTGCCCAGTGTCATTGTTTGCGGCATAGCTGGCACTAATCGGTCGTATCCATATCCTATAGCTATATCTTCGATTATGTCAACGGGATGAAGAATGTCCATTCTGAACTTTGGAATGAATACCTGAACTTGCTTGGCTTTTGTTGGTTTGGCTCCATAACCCATTTTTTCCAATGCTTTGATAATCTCACTTTCAGATAGATCAAGACCTATTAGCGAATTAACATCCGACGTGCTGATTCTCATTTGATCTGGTTTAAAATCTGGAGTTTCCTTAATAGATCCATCCGGATATATGACCGTAGTTGACTCAATCTTACCCCCTCTTTCAGCAAGGGAGGCAGTAATAATATTCAAAGCTTGATTAACAGTGGGCAGATGTGTTCCTGTGACTTCTACAAATATGTTCTTAGTTTCTGTGGTTATTCGTCCTAAATGGTTACTATTAATGATTGGAGGGAGACTCAAAACTTGATTCTTGGAGTCAAAGAGTAATGGCCATTTCTTATGTTTCTGGATAATTTGACCGAATTCGACTCCTTTCTCATGCTGTTCTAGAATTGTTGGACCATCCATCTCTCTCTCGTAACCCAATGGTATGAATTTTATTTTCTCGGGAGTCCGTGATCCATAAATGACAGGGAATTCAAGGTCATCGTACACATAAAGCCCGATGCTGGCTTTGCTTCTATTTCTTCCATGCGTTGATGTTAAAGCATCTTGTAGGTGCATGTACTCCTTTATCAACTCATCATCAGACGGTACACCCTTAATTATTGAGCAGCAAATGAAGGGTCTGATTTTCGCGAGTCCTGGTTTGATAATAACCTGTTTCCCTGATTTTTTAACAGGATAATTTTTCAATCCTACTTCAATACCTAAAAATGACTTGACTGACCTAGCTATGCCTTCTGTGGATAGCATGTCTTGACGGTCTGGATTCACTTCTATCTCAACGATGTTTCCATCTATTTTCTCAACCTCAGCTTTTATCAGAAATAGTGTATCCTCTAGCTGTTGCATGGTGAGTTTCTTTCCTATTAGAGAAAGAAGATCATCAATTCGACATTCTACTATCATTGTTGTCACCTACCTAATGAAGTAGCTCCTCCTAAGCCAATTCAAATCTCGAGAGAAAAGGTCCCTTATGTCATTGATTCCCATTGAAGCCATGTAGAGTCTTCCACTCCCAATCCCCCAAGCAAGTACCGTATCTGTAATTCCGAGTGGTTGTGTGACCTCAGGCCTGAAGATACCTGAACCTCCAAGTTCAATCCACCCAAGCTTCTCATGCTTGCCGAAGGTTTCGACGCTGGGTTCTGTGAAAGGGAATTGACCAGGTTTGAACTTCAGTTTCTCAATACCTACCCCTTTGCATATTGCAGTAATATACCCAAGTAGATCTCTCAGTGTCAAATCTTTGTCCATTATGATACCTTCACATTGATCGAATTCTTGTGCATGTGTTGCACTAAGAGTTTCAGATCTAAAGTTTCTATCAATTATGAACATCTTCTGAGGGCCTTCACGATGATCATAGAGATATCTCATTGAAACAGGAGTTGTATGAGGACGCAAACAAAGTCGTGTTGCTATCTCTTCATAGTATGGCCAATCCCATCCTATTGATCCTGTTCCTCCACCACTCTCGTGAACTTCTTTCACTGTATTGTAGTATTTCCTGTCTGTGATTTGTCCGTGACTAAATGGGGCTACGACTCGGAATTGATCCTGGACTTCTCTAGCTACATGATCTTGAGGAACAAAGAGTGTATCGTGAGCCCAGAATTCAGTTTCCACATATGGTCCGAACCATTCAGTGAATCCTAATCCAATCATGATTTCTCTTAACCAATCATTGAACTCTGCATATGGGTGCTTTTTGCCATAGTTGTGATAAGCTGGTTGGATTTCCACATTATACGGTCTGAAAGATGCAGTTTTCCATGCATCACTCGCAAGAAGCTCAGGGGTAATATCTCCAATCCCTTTCACACCACCTTCAACTAGCTGCTCAATCTCCCCAATTTTAGTTTGGACAATCTCAGCGTCAAATCTTTTAGTGATAATCTCAAAGACTAATTTTCTCTCCAAAGCTATCTTCAGAGACTCTGAATGTGTTTTTGATGGTAGTTCTCTTCCTGATGACAACAAATCAAGTATCTCAGACATATCCGATTCCACAATATCTGCTAAACACTGGAGGACGGTCACATCGTCTTCTTTTGATATTCTTAGCCATCCATTTTTCCGAGCCCAGTTCATTGCGATTCTTGTAGTTTCTGAGTCTAATTCTGCTTGAGCAACCGCATCATCGAAGGTAGCTTTCCCTCCAAGTTTTTTCACTCCATTAAAAAGACGGATTTCAGGAAGTCCAATCTTAGCATAGCTTATCCCTTCGTCTGTAAGCGAGTATGATACAATCTCCCTAGCATGAATCTGCACAAGGCTGCGACTTGCTAATGAGTTGAGTATAGAGATTACTCGCTCATCGCCTTGCTTGAGATTACTCGCAAGCTGAGACGATGGAACACGCTGGCCCAGATTCAATAGTTCTCTTAATACTAGTTTCTCACCTTCAGTCAGCTGTTCACTCATGTGTCAATCAAAACTCCTAAAGCAATCAGATTCAGCCACGATGGACCCCCCAGATGTTCACTATTATCGCACAACAAATGATCCCTTATGGGCTTAATGTAAATTGGCGGTTATCCATCCGTCCTTCACCTGTTTAAAGTTTCAACGATGCCTTCACCTTTTTAATCTGTCGCCAACCACTCTAAACAGTCTTCATAGATGCCTAGACATTAATCGCTATGTCGTAATGTTCAAATATGCTCAATTGAGGTTTTCAGTTGGCAGATTTGACCTGCCTCTGATTTTTAAGAATCAGCAAAACTATACTGTGTGAAGGTGACAAACAGTGTCCTTGAATCGATATCGGTTAAAACGTAAAATAGAGCAGTTGAAAGCATACCAAGGACGCCATAGTTCCTTCACAACAATATATATTCCGCCATCAAAGAATCTGACTGATGTCATCAGCTTTGTGAGAACTGAACTTGCAGGTGCAGAGAACATCAAAAGTAAAGCGAATCGAAAGAATGTTTCAGATAATCTCACAGCGATTCTTAGTGAACTCACCAAGATTACACAGCTACCTCAGAACGGTATTGCCTTCTTCTTCGGTATTAAGGAGGAAGGGGGTACAAATGAAGAGATACGCGAAATTATAGTTCCACCTTCACCAATTTCGCAATTCGTGTATCTCTGTGGTCGTGAATTTGTCACAGAAGAACTCGAAACAATGACTCAGCCAAAGAGTCTGGTCGTTATAGTCTTAATTGAAGGTGGAAAAGTAACGATAGGTTATCTGCGTGGGAAACATATGGAGCTCGTCCGTGACGAAGACTTCTATATTATTGGTAAAACAAGAGCTGGTGGGCAGAGTGCAAAACGTTACTTGCGGATTCGTGAAGAAAAGATGCTTGAGTTCTTCAAGCATGTTGGACGCATGTTAGGCGAACTTCTCCTTGATAATTTGGATAATGTTGATGCAATAGTCTTAGGCGGAAATTCGATTCGCTGTCAAGAGTTCTTGGAAAAGGGTGACTTGGATTATCGTCTACGAGAGAAGGTTGCAGAAACTATTATCCCAGTGAGCATCATCGATGAAACTGGCTTGTACCAAGCAATGAAGGAAGCATCTCGTGTGCTTCGTGAAACTGAAATCTATGCTGAGAGGCAAACCTGGGACGGTTTTATGGGTGACCTCTTGAAGGGACTTAATACTGTTACTTATGGTAAGAAGGAAGTCATGGATGCACTCCGTCAAGGCCGTGTTGATACCATCATGGTTTCAGAGGATCTTGCTGATCAGATGGATGAGCTTTATGACGAAACAGCCAATTATGGGTCTCAGCTTCTTGTTTTTTCAAATCAGACAGAATCTGGGGCGCAATTGAAAGCTTTTGGCGGGATGGCTGCTCGCTTGCGTTGGTAGCCTATCCCTTTGGTGGATGAGGCATACCTCTTAGAGTTTCAATATCCTCTATCCACTTGGTAAGTTCTGTGCTAATGTTGTTTATATACTCCAAAAGTACCTGTTGATATTTACGAAGATGTTGCTGTTCTAGCTTCTTTGATTTTGCGAGGAAATCCTTTACACGCCGTGGAAATCCAGTTGCCCACTGACGAAGATTTAGCTCTGCTTTCTTGTCTTCCAATACCTTCTTCGCTACCCTGATAGTCCTACGTTTCGCAATTAGATCTTCGAGTAGCTTCTGGAGTGTAATTGTAGCTGCAACAAGTTCTTTTGTATCCAGTTTTGTCTCCTGGTTTCGGCTGGTATAGTAAACACGTTTGAAATCTCTCTTTGCAGTCATCACGTGCGTAAGAAGTCTTGTTAGTGAATGAACCATGGCAATTTTTTGTTAAGTTTGTGAGGTAAAAAGGTCTGTGTTGCTGTATCCCTTTAGTATCAAAGTTCATACAGACGAATAATTGCATCTACCGTCGCTATATGGACAAATCTTACAGCGACGTGCATCTTTGCTAGGTTTTGGTCTTCTTCCATAATACCAAACTTCATCCAATCGTTTCAGATCTTTTATCACTTTCTCAGGTTTGAATCTCGTCGTGAATTTTCTTCCAACATTGCATTGCCAACAGTTTCTGGACTTTTTCTTACTAATACATCTCTTTGCATTTTCCTGAAGACAATAGATTGTTACGAGCATCGTTGAAGAACATGAAACACCACTCTCTTGAAGCGCAAGGGCATACAGTCCCAATTGAAAGACATCCTCAGATCTTGCTTGTTTTGGTAGATATAATTTAGGAAATTTGTATTCGATTACTAGGTCCAATATTGCGGTTTCTTCCCAATGGAGAATTCCTCCATCGAGTCTTCCAGCATAACGGTGACCCAATGATTTTACATTTTCTTCTGAGAAGTAAAAATACTGACTGAGTATCCCTTGGCTCGATTTAATTTTAAGAAATTCTGATAAGCTAAATCGCGCTGGAGTTGCTCGTTTTATCTTCATACCAATTGCGAAAGGACCAGTCCCTAGATATCGTGCAAAAAGAAGTGTTACAATAAGAAATGCCATGAGTATAATAAGACCATCTAGATCACTCATGAAATCACCCGAGTATCCAGAAAACACCTATAACCAAGGCGAGAATGATTATCAATAAAGGCAGAACTTGCATTTCATTTCTCTTACAATTTTGATTGCTTTCCCCTTGTGCAATATGCTGATGTAGTTTGGCTCCAGTAATGCTCATGGATGAATGAGATTCTCCAAATTTTCTTTTTAGAAGCAAGCGGTATTCGCATTGATATTGCATTCTCAACTCTGTAACTTCTCTCATATCATAAAACGGGCCTTTTTCTGATTCAGACAACCTCATAATCAGTCAAAGTATTGTTTCTGATTACAATACAAAAGCACCACACATCAGACCAAACAGTAGAGATTTACTTATTAACGAGTTTGAGGACTTACATCAGCAGGATTTCGCTACGGAGACAAATGCTGATGTCAGACGAAACCTA
>JAEORI010000355.1 GCA_016840965.1 Candidatus Thorarchaeota archaeon
GTCGCAGACAGTACTGGGGGACATTTATTAAAACCTGCAATTGGGAATAAAATACTCTATGGGGGAAGTGGACCAGATATTATCTTTGATTGTGTTGGAACAGATTCAACATTGGATGACTCTCTACGTCTTGTCAAAAATAATGGAACCCTTGTGTTAGTTGGTATGAGTTTTGGAGTTACAAAGAAGACTGACTGGATATTAGCTGTTTACAAACAAGTACACATTATTGGTTCAATGATGCATGGTATAGAATATCGTGATGGAAAGTCAATTGACAGCATGGAACTGGCTTTCGAGCTGATTGAGAAAAATCATTCTCTACTTGAAGGGCTTGTTACACACAAGTATAACATTAATGAGTACAAGACAGCTTTCTCTATCGCTTCCAATAAAGGGCAGAATGGTGCAATAAAGGTTGCATTTGATTTTAGGATGTGAGTGAAACTGATTTTTGATATAGGGCGCCCATTGATCATGGCTCATCGTGGAGAATCTGGCAACATTCCAGAAAATACCATTAAAGCTCTAGAAGCAGCAGTGGAGATAGGAGTCGATGTATTAGAATCGGATATTCGATTCACAAAGGACAATGTCCCAATACTATTCCATGATGAAGACCTTATACGTACGACAGGAATCTCTGGTTCTATAAGGGAGAAGACCTTGGATGATCTATTGCAAATTGACCTTGGACACTTATTCACAACCGATGGTGGTCAGACCTATCCGTTTCGAGGGAGAGGGTTGAAAGTTGTAACTTTAGAAGAAGCGCTCAAACAATTCCCAGACACTATCCTCAATCTGGATATCAAAGATAACTTTCATGGAGCTCCTGCGGAAGTCGCACGAATTTTACTGGAGAATGAAAGAACTGAGAAGATCATGATAGCCTCATTCCTCCCCCCTCAATTGAAGAGGTTCAGAGAGCATGCTCCGATGATTCCGACATCCGCCCACCCTAACGAGATTCGAAATTTTGTAATAGGAGTCAATATGAAAATGTTGGGGATGTTTGTAAGGTCAGTCCAATACAAAGCATTCCAGGTCCCAGAGAGAAGTGGGTCAATTCACATTGTGACATCGAAATTCATCAAAGCGGCACATGACAGAAACATTGCAGTTCATGTCTGGACAATCAATAATAGGAATGATATGGAAAGACTGCTGAGCATGGAAGTGAATGGCATATTCACTGATTACCCTGCGATTCTCCGTGAGGTCCTTCGTGATCGTGGCTATTTGTAATTCGAGAATACCTATACTAGATTGAAATCAGCCGAAATAGCTTAATATGTGCAGGGCGCTAGGTCGGGTTAATAGTCCAGGGACTTAGGAACCGAGGGCTAAAGAACGACCAAATTTGAGAGTATGTGCAATGACCTGTCCAGAGTATAATTCGGCCGAAGGAAAATGCGGTGTTGATGGTTTCAAGTTCTACACAGGGATGAACAAACCTTGTGAAACCCCCGGTATTAACAAGGACAAGTGCCCAAGGTTTGCTATGTCTGGTTAAACCACACCAAACATTTCTTTTGCCTAAAGAAGTTGGGCAGCTTTGGCTGCCCACTACAGTTCTTTCTGTTCTCTTTCATATTCTACTCCTGTCTAAGGCATAGTGGATCAACGGGACACCCCACTAACCAAAATATGTAACAATAGTTAATTATATATTGGTGGTTTGGGAGGTTTTCGGGAGGAGATGACTTTTGAGTAAGAAACCGAACATCCTTCAAGTAGCTAACATCCTTGCGATTGTTATAACGATAATAGTGAATGCCATTGTAGAAATCATTCCAGTGAACGGGGTGACCTCGAAAGAAGTATCAGATTCGTACCCGAGTCTGTTTACACCTCCGGGCTATGTCTTTTCAATATGGAGTGTCATCTATACACTACTCATCGTTTTTATGATTTATCAAGTCAGGTCAAGTCAAAGAGAAGCAGCGTATCTCAGACCCACTGCTCTGTTCTTTGTTCTTGGTGGTTTAATCAATACATCCTGGCTTATCCTGTTCCACTATTCCTATGGACAACCAGGAATCTATGCATTTACACCAATCCTAATCGGATCATTCCTTGTTCTAATGCTGTATACCTATGTTAAGCTGGATATTGGTGCGGTTAACGTTCCAACAAGTCTTAAGATTGGAGTACATCTACCCATTAGCGTTTACGCTGGTTGGGTATCTTTAGCCGTAATAGCTAATATAGCCTCAGTCCTCAACACGATCATTCCGGGAATCCCTCTGTCAACCCAAGAGCTTTGGACCGCTTTGGTGATCATTGTGGCGCTAGCCATTACATTGTTGATGTTGGTGAATCGGCGGGATGCAGCATTTGGGTTAGTGGTTGTATGGGCGACAATAGGAATTGCTACTAATCAGAGCACAATTCCCATTATCTACTTCGCAGCTATGGGTTCAGCTGTAATCATCATTCTAGCAATTCTACTACTTCCGATCATCACAAGACAGAGTTTTAGAATGTTCTATCTCAGAAACGAGGATTGAAAAAAGAGAAGATGTTGAGAATCCATAATGGATGAATGACATTGGAGTTTCCAATGTCATTCTCACGCTTTTTTTCAAAGCTAAGGATAAGAGTTATCTGTTCTCTTAGCTGGACAACGAATCGTTCAGTGGTGATGGAAATGGTAAAAGCCTATATTTTAATCAAAGCTGAGGTTGGCCAAGAAGATTCTGTTCTACAAGACATGCTAGCACTTTCTGTAACAGAAGAAGCGCATAAGGTCTTTGGCCCTTATGATATTGTTGCGGAGGTCAGAGGCCGTGATATGGAAACATTAGTTGAGATCATCACTGAGAAGGTCCGAAAGATAAAGGGTATAGAAGATACTCAATCGATTCTCGTCATAGACACAGAAATCGATATGACTGGTACAAGTCTGGGTTCATAGAAGGATTCTTTACATCGCATATTTTCTTTTATGCAATAGAACAACAACTGGTAGATGGGATTATATTTTAGGAGGCATCTGATTCGATTGAAGACGCTTTCAAGAAAACCATACATGCTGATGTTAAAAGACGATTCTGGCGAAGTAACCACGATAAAATTGGATTCTACTTTAGTCAATAGTGATAATGCACTCATTGTGTTGGATGAGATCAATGACACATGCTGGACTTGGATTGGTCGCAGAGTAAGTATGCCAACACGTATGCATGCAATAAGGATTGCTAGGGGATTGCAGAAGTCAGGACATCAAGTAGGGATTACGACAATTGGCTTAGCCACCTCTAGGTTTGTTGAGATGATGGAAAAGGATGATGCAGATCAAGATGTAGCGAGAAACATTGCTGAATTCAGAAGTGTCATAGAGGGTCGATGGTCTTTTGATGATGGAGTACTTGCATACAAAGGTGAAGAGAGAGTCGCTGAACCGATTGCAGGAGCTCCTAAAAAGAGGACATTTCCAGAAGCAGAACCTGCTAGACCAACGCTAAAACCAACGCCTAAGCCAGTACCAAAACCAGAACCTATTGCAGGAGCACCACGACCAAAGCCTGAACCAATGCCAACACTCGTCGCTGAAACGATAGAAGATGTATCCCCACCTCCTGCCCCTTCCGCGTCACTCGCAGAAAAGAAAATGGCATATCTCATGCTCTCAGTCACACGAAATTCCGAGCTTGTCTATACTGAACGTTTTGAACGTAATGGAAAGTCTGGCTTGAAAATCGAATCTCCAGGAATCTTGGTCATCGAAGCGGTACTGGATGGGAACGATTTGACAGTCACACCAGGAGACTTTGGAGGTTCTGACACAGGACGCAAGATAAAATCAGAATATGAAGGTCTAGTAAGTAAGCTATGAAACGAATCTTTACTGAGTTAGATAATTCCTTTTAATTCTCAGTCCAATTTACGGTACCAGTAAGTGTATAGATGTTGGAAACCTAGTTTATTATAGAGCTTCTGAGCAGGGATGTTTTCTGATTCAACTTGAAGATATGCTGAGCGTGCACCTATCTGATGTGCCCATTTTGCTAGAGCTGTGTTGACCGAAAGCGCGACTCCACGACCGCGAAAAGAGGGATGACTGGCTATATTGAAGAGACCTAGCCACTTGCCTTCTACGACACCAAATCCAACACCAGCAAGTTCCCGTTCTATTTTAGCTAGAGCAAAGGCTTTTGGTAGTGTTGTGCGTTTCATCAAGTTCTTTCGAGTTTCCATTGTTGAAGAGTCATATCCAGACGCTTCGCCATATACAGACATCCAACCATCTGAAACATCGTTGGATACCATTACATCAATTGGTGTATCTTTCTGAATCAGATGGTTGATTGCTGCAGTATGAACCTCTACCTGCAGACCTACTTCAAATCCACGTTCAGAGAGGTCTCGATCAAGTTCAATCGGCTTACTAGTTTCAGTCATTTGAAACCGTGGTTTTAATCCTCTCTCTCTATAGAATGAGATTGCTTTCTCAATAGAGTCTTCAAGAGGTGGTGGAGGTGAGCCAATTGGAAGAACGCTATTAGCACGTCGCGTCACACCGCCATTTGCGCGTAGAAGCCATCCGCCAAGACGTTCTATTTCTTCAGCAACCCAAGCGTTGGAAGCCACTTGTTCCAGTTCAATGATTTGTGATTGGTCTATCAAGACACAACGCCCCCGATTAATAGCAAATCATTGTATATTATAGCTCATAACCCCCAAATAATTCAAACGATTCATATTGAGCATATGTTTTGGAGGATACTATGAATATTCAGGGCGATGCCAATTGACAACTATGAATGATAATGCAAGTCTAATCAGCGAAACACACTGGGATAGGGCATGGTACCAGACATTCCAACAATTCAGACTGCGGTTGGTAAAGCTTGTTGATAATCTTCTGAATATTATCGATACGGATCCTAGATTTACACATTTCACGTTTGACGGTCAGACAGTAGTTCTTGAGGACTATCTTGAGATTAAACCTGAAGACCGTGAACAGTTGACTCAGTATATTCAAGCCGGGAGAATATTGATTGGTCCGTGGTATGTATTGCCTGATGTCTATCTAGTTTCTGGGGAAGCACTCATCAGGAATCTTCTAATGGGGAAGTCAGTAGCGAGTGAATTTGGACCCATTATGAATGTGGGATATATTCCAGATCCATTCGGACATATCAGCCAAATCCCTCAGATACTCTCACAATTCAGATGTGATTCGGTAATATTCGCAAGAGGTGGAGGAGATGAAATAGATGAACTAGGATCAGAATTCATCTGGGAGGCGGGAGGAGGAAGTGAAGTTCTTGCTCACTGGTTGCCGCTATCATATGGAAATTCGGCTAAACTCCCTTCAGACATTGATGATGCAGTTTCTGTATTGGAAGATGTTGTAAGAAAACTTAGACCATGGTCAAGAGTTGGAACTGTCCTGCTAATGAATGGGTCAGACCATGATGAGCCACAAGCTCATGTTCCAGATGTCATCAATGCATACAATTCAAAGAATGAAGATAAAATCGTAATGGGGACACTTCCGCAGTTCGTAGATAGGATTAGAGAAAAAAGAAACATCTTGAAACGATATCGGGGTGAATTTAGAGGGTCTAAATTCCAGAACCTTTTGAGCGGTGTTTACTCTGCGAGAGTCTATCTCAAACAAATGAACGAGTATATTCAACGATTCCTAGAACGGAGTGTTGAACCATTCTCTGCAGTTGGACTACTACATGGTTTTGATTACCCATTACGCCAACTCAGACTAGCATGGAAGTATCTTTTGAGAAATCATCCTCATGATGACATTTGTGGCTGCAGCATTGATGAGGTTCATGACGATATGGTTCATCGCTTCAGATGGGTGAATGAGATTGCTGAACCATTATTTGAAAAAGCGTTGGATGGAGTCAAACAACTGGCAACATCAGAAAAACCAGGAGTCATTGTGGTAAACCCATCTCCATACGAGAGGACTGGGATTGCGGTTGTGGAGTTCCCGCTATCAGATATTCAGTATAGCAGACTTGCTGAGATTGAATTGGGAAGTCTAGGATTTACACCATCTACACCCTTAGAAGCCGCGAAAAATGAGGTCCACATCGATTTTGTCAGGAAACACGGATTCGATCCTCAACCAGCAACCATTCGCGAGATAACCACATCTCAAGGGAAACTGATTGAGTATGAATTTGATTTCTCAGTGCTTGCAATGTTATTCCCTCAGATGAAGAGAGAGCTGGGACATACATCAACAGCCTATAGAATCCGAGTGAACTCTGAAAATCAGATTGTAGAAGTCTGGGCACGAAAGCACTATGCAAGCAATGCAATGAAGGGATTCCATACTCTGTCTGATGAAGATGGACAAAAAGTCCCTATGCAAGTACTTGATGTTAGCTCAAATAGGGACCCTCTCGCTAGACTTGCGCCAGATCGAGAGAACTTCCTGACCTTAGCGTTCAGAGCTGATAGTGTAGGAGGTTTGGGATTCAAGAGATATGACCTAAATATTTCTGAAGAAGAGCCAGATATAGAAGTAAAGAATGGAGTCAAATGCGATAAGAATAGCCTTGAGAATGGACTTGTTAAAGTTGAAATGGAATCAAATGGAACAATTACTCTGATTGACAAGATATCTGGCGAAGTGTATTCTAGCTTAATTGAGTTTGAAGACAGCGAAGATATTGGAGACTCCTATGACTATTGTCCAGCTGTTACTCATCAGAGTATACGATATTCTGACCTCTCATTATCAATTGAAACAGGTCACATGGGGCCTCTAATTGGCTCCCTGATAGTAAATGGCGAGTTAGAAATACCGGAAGCTGCAACAAATGATTCTCTTGGGAGATCAGAAGAGCATGTTGCATGTCCCTTTACACTAGAGATCTCTTTGTTTGCTAATAGTCCAACTGTTCACATCAGTATTGAGTTTGAGAATCTTGCAGAGGACCATAGATTACGAGTACTATTTCCAACAGGAACCGGAGCAAAGACTTGTGTTGCAGATTTGGCATTTGACATGATTGAGAGACCTATTAGACCAAGAGGGGGAAAGACTTGGTTCCAACCAGTTGCACCTACATACCCAATGAGAAGTTTTGTGAGCGTTTCATCAGAAAAACGTGGTCTCGCAATAGCAACAAGGGGTCTGATAGAATACGAAGTGTTAGAAGAATCAGGTGGGACACTGGCTGTAACCCTTTTACGCTCAGTTGGGTGGCTTTCTAAGACCAACTTGATTACAAGAAACGGGGGAGCTGGACCATATCTAGAAACTCCCGGTGCTCAATGCTTAGGTCCACAGATGTTTGAGCTCTCAATCACACCTCATGCAGGTAATTGGAAAGACGCAGGCATTCATAGAAGTGTAGAGGAATATCTTAATCCCCTAACATCTCGATTCGTACCACCGGGTGAGGCAAAACAGAGCTTATACAAATTGACATGTGTCAGTATCGAGCAAGACGATGTAATTTTATCAGCCTTTAAACAGTCTGAAGACAAAAAGTACCTTGTTCTTAGATTTTGGAGCATCGCAGAACAGGAAATCAACTGCACTATTGACCTTGGTTTTGATATTAACGAGGCAATTGGAGCAAGAGCTGATGAAACACCCAGCCATAGGTATGAACTTCAATTGGTTGATGACCATATTTTGAAAATGCGCCTTGGTCCAAAAGAAATCCGGACAGTTTTGTTGGCTCTGAGTGATGAGGAGTGAGGATATGAAATGGATAATTCCATTGATATCCATGGTCTTGCAAAGAGATTTGCACCATTATTACACTTTCATCCAAAAGAAGGAGAGTTTTGCTGCTATCCATCTGATGCTGAAAAGATCTATTCAAAGTTCAGTAGAAACTGGAATCTCTTTGTTGAAGATAGAACCCCCAAAGAGTTGGATCCTTCCGCACCATGCTACTACGAGTTTTGGCTGGATGAGAAGCTCATACAGATTCGATATTGGTTCTGGTATCGCTACAACGATTTTCCAGGTGCACCATTGAGCCTTGGCAAACATGTTGGAGATTGGGAGAACGCAGAGGTTCGGTTTTATGGATCAACAAATCTTGAGGACACAATTTGGATTCTATCAAACCACTACGAGGCTCGACTTGCATCACTCTCAAAGACTCTAGAGGGCTTTGCTCGGGAAGACGTGATTCTCAGTAATGAACAGATTAACATCTGGGTTGCCCTGGGCACGCATGCAAATTATCCGTCTTCAAAGAGCACACCTCGATGCTATGCTAAATTCCTCTGTGATAAGATAGCAGAGGGAGGATTTGTTTGGGACACACGGGAGAATCTCAAGATACTAGACCAAACGAATTTTAGTACTTTCAAAGAGAGGTGGGGTGACAAGAAAGCACCAAGAGGACCAGCGAATGAATATAATAACAGATGGAGAAATGCACCAGACGCAATTCCAATTTAGTCACTATGATCTTCAGACGGTGCCCAAGGAGTCCTTCTAGGCCACCATCGGGGCACATTTTCAAAATATGTTTTATACTCATTTCCAAACCGTTTCAGCAGTCCAGGTTCCTCAGACTTGATGAAGTAAATATGATTTCCCAGGAAGAAGCACATAGCCCATAGAAACACTGCATAACTAGA
>JAEORI010000356.1 GCA_016840965.1 Candidatus Thorarchaeota archaeon
AGACTGACATTTAGAGTGAATGCTATCACTGATACACAGTATGGAATAAACGCAATAAACACACCTTCTGGACCTTCAATAATCTGGGATGCTTTATCTATTTCAATTACAGTCGCAGATAACAGAATAAACATAGGAAATATGGCGTCTGTTAACCCAGAGGCCACATATCTCTATGATGGAGCAACATATGATGGCACTCTTATTCTAAACGATACTGTATTCATTTACGCTGTTGCACAGCAGCACTGGTACACAGTAGATTCAGCACTTGGAGATGACGGTTACGGAATTACTGCAATCGAAATCAATGATGAGGTATACTGCATCTGGGACAGCCTTACAATCCTGATAACAGGTCCTTCAGATCAACGAATCAATGTGAATACTAATGCCTCTGGGATTGTTGTGAGTGCTACTTATGACTTTGATAATACTCCCTATGATGGCTCCCTTATTCTGAACAATACGGTCTTCATGTATGATTTTGCTAAGAAAGAAGGATATAGAGTGCTATACGCGTCAGGCGATGATTCCTATGGAATAACTGCCATAAAACAAAATGCAGAAACTTATTGCATATGGGACTCCCTCACAATTACCATGACAGACCCACTTGACCAGAGAATAAACATAGGTGAGAATGCTAGCGGGATTGTAGTAAGTGCCACCTATGATTATGATGGAATGCCATATGATGGAATGTTGGTCTTGAATAACACTCAGTTCGTCTATGCATCCGTGGGCAAACGAGGATATGAGGTTTTGACAGCTAGCGGAGATGATATTCATGGCATTACATCAATATCAACTCCTGACTATACGTTTTGTATCTGGGACCAGCTCAGAATTAGTATCACAGTGGATAGCGCCTCACTATATAATGGGCAACAAGCAAACTTCACACTCACTGTCAGTTATGATTACGACTCGATGCTCTGTACGACCTATGAAGTGATTATGTCCCGAAACTCTACGGTGTGGCTTGCGTTCACCAATTCTAATAAGACCCTATTTAATGACATCAATTCAAACCTAGTCTATTACTATAATGCTAGTCTAATCAGCTATGAAACTCTCTACGGAATAACCGCCTTCTTTACAACAACTCAAAAGGTTACTTGGTCAGAAGCGCCCAATCAAGTCCCTTCAAATGATACAGAGTTTCTATCTATGCTTAGTAATCCTGATGATTCTGACAACATGTACGCGATGTACAGATTCTATGTTTTAACCACTAATGTAAGCGATGGAAATGGCTATGATCAAATCGAGTATGTGGAGGTAACATTATATGATAACTTCAGAAGTCAGGTTGTTTGGACTATTAGATACACTGTAGCAACTGATACATTCTCAATCCAACAAGGTCCAGAATCAATTATTCTTGCTTCATGGTCCTCAGCTGTAGGAATTGGTAATCGACTTGAAATCAAATGGGTTATCAAGATCAATTGGAACCACCTAGATCTTACAGACGTTGACATCAGACAATTCGTAACAGATGGGATTGATACAGACGAAGATTTCTATGAAGTAAACTGGGATGTAGAAACACGTTTAGAAATAATCAACCTAACTATTTCTGATGGACTTGGGACGAATAATAGAGGAGATCTCGATGGAAGTATTTCAGTAAGTGGCACACTGATTTATCTCGGGTCTGGGAACAATAATCCATTGTCAAATGAAACTGATATTTGGGTGATTAGCTCCGGATATGGATTGAATGTAGGTCCTTGGAGTGATCTAACATTAGTTACCGGACAATTCAGCTTGATAGTCTTCGCAGATAATGAAGTTGGCCAGGATACATTAACAATCAAGGCTGTTGAAGAAGGAGCCGGTAATGGTGGCCAAGATCTTCTCTCAGTACCGAGCCAGAACAGCTATATCGCGGACAGAATCTTGGTGCAATCTTATTCCCCTGATGACTCCAGAGTCAATATTAATGATAATGTGAACCTGGACTTAACACTCAGATATGCGTATGACTCTAGTCCGGTCTTAGATGGAACAGTAACAGTCAACTCTGTTGCGGCCAGTCATATTGGTAGTGGAGTCTGGCGCATCACTGTTTCCAGGTCTTCAGTGCAAGAGGTCTTCTATAACACCGTTGTTTACAATGGTGGTACGCATGGTCTCACGCAAGTTGACCAGAATAGTCAGTCTCAGAATATTATCTGGGATAGTCTAACAATTACTATATCTAATCCAACTGACAACAGAATCAACATCTTTGAGAATGCATCGGGAATTGTTATTTCTGCAACATATGACTTCGACAACGTTGCTTACGATGGTACGCTTGTCCTGAACAACACTCTCTTCAGTTATGATTTTGCACAGAAACAGGGATACAAGGTGTTATTTGCATCTGGAGATGATTCTTACGGAATCACAGTAATATCACAAAATGGTGAAACATTCTGTATTTGGGATTCTCTTACTATCTCAATAACCGACCCATCTGATCAAAGAATCAACATTGGTACTAATGCATCGGGTATTGTTGTATCAGCAGTATATGATTATGACAACACACCATTCGATGGTGTGTTAACTCTAAACAATACACAGTTTGAATCTGGAGTGACTCAGAGGATAGCTTATGGACTCCAGAGTGTTTCAGGAGGAACATATGAGATAACTGCAATTTCTGTGGATGATGAAACCTTCTGCATTTGGGATGCTATCATAATTTCAATGACTAACCCAACTGATCAGAGAATCAATGTAAATCAGAATGCATCAGGTATTGTCATCAGCGCATGGTATGACTATGATGATTTGCCATATGATGGAACACTGAATTTGAATGATACCTCCTTCGTATCAGCATTTGCTACCAAGAAAGGTTACACTGTTCTTAACGCGCTCGGGGACGATACCCACGGAATCACATACATTCTGACAAACTCTGAAACTTGGTGCATATGGGATCAAATCATTGTTCTATCATATCAGGCAAGTGATGCACGCGATAACGTTGGTGACTATATCTGGGTTATCGTCAATTTGCAGTATGCATATGATAACAAACCACTCACCGATGGTACAGTGACTATCAATGGATTCGTCTTTCAACATCTTGGTTCCGGATTTTGGAGACACAATAGGACAGAACTGTCCGTCATAGATATCACATTTGATACAGTTTCGTGCACTGGTAATTTCTATGGAATACAAGCGGTGAATCAAAACTCCAAGTCCCAACAGATCATTTGGGACATGATTTCAGTAACAATCTCAGTCACTGATAGGCGTATTGATGTTGGAACTACTGCATCGATTGTTGTAAGTGCGACCTATGATTATGATGGCGAGTCATATGATGGGATTCTGACACTTAATGACACTACAGTCATGCATAACGATGTTGGTCGTTGGAATTACACGGTAGCGTCAGCATTTGGCGACTCTTATGGAATAACATTGATTGGATCTAATGATGAAGATTATGTGATATGGGACAGGCTACTAATATTATCATACTATATCGACATGGATGATGATCGAATCAATGTTGGTGCAATACAACATGTGTATGTCGAAATTGTATACGAGTATGATTCGGTTATGTTCCAAGGGATTTACGGTTTTGTCTATATGAATGGGTCTGCGATGACTTGGGATCCAGGAAACCAATATTGGTATCGAAGCTATTCCTATAGTAATCCTGTTGGCCATACATTCCAAGTATCAGCGATTACAGATCTGATTCATGGATTGACTGAAATACGCGAGCTAGTTAGTCCTAAATTCATTATCTGGGATAAATTGAGCATCATGATTGAATCCAATGTTACAATGGCACATTTTGGTGATTCAGTCAGCTTTACAATCACTGCAACGCGTCAATATGATAACAGTAGAGTAAGCATATTATCTGTTGAAACCTTAAGAAATGGTACGTTCCTTTTCATGAATAATTTCACTGATACATGGAATGGACCTGGAGATGTTCACCAGCAATATCTCGTCATTGATGCTACAGATGGCACATATGGCATTACGGAATTTGATACTCAAATGATTGAGGTATTCTGGACAGATGCTCCGATAGTAAAAGTCGATCTTGCATTTACCAGCGACGATGGATATGTCAACGGACGTGTTGACATTGGGACCGTGATTTCAATCTATTTCCATTGTGTATGGTTGGAGAATTCAAGTGATGTTGAATCTGGATTTCTCTATGTGAATTCTGCGCCGTATACAATTAATGAAACAGGATGGGTAGTCATCACTGATTCAAGTTCAGATGTTGTTCTCCGATCGTGGGTGGTAACGGGAGTAGATGCATATGGAGTCATCCTTTTTGAAGCACCTGCAGAGAACCCGTCAATGATATGGGATGCTATAGCAATACGAGATATGTGGGCTGATGATAGTAGAATCAATCTATTTGATGAAGCTGAACTTCATGTTGATGCTCGATATATGTATGATAATGACAAATATAGTGGCATTTTAGAATTCAATAATACAATCTTAAACTACTCTACTGTTGGTCGAAGAGGATATTCAGTGTTATCAGCTTTTGGAGATACTTATGGAATATCAGTTATTCTTCTAAATAATGAAACGAGTGTGATTTGGGATGCGCTTATTATTACTCTATCAGCGGATCGCAACAGAATTAATGTTGGCAGTTCAGTTTTTATCCAACCATCTGCGGTCTATGCTTACGATGGAGCTAAATTCAATGGAACACTTCCACTGAATTACATTGACTATGTTCAATTTTCTGTAGGAATGCGCGCATATACTGTTCTTGAAGAATTCATTACAGTAGGAGTTTACGGTATCAAATATGTCATTAGTAATGATGTGGAAATAGTAATTTGGGATGAGTTTGAGGTCTACTGGAGTGATAGAGACCTAAGGCGATACGATCTAGGCGCTTCAGTGCAAGTAAAATTCAAGGTAAGATATTCTTACGATCAAGTACCTTATACTGATACCAATGGTAGATTATGGATAAATGGGATTGAAGCCACCTATGATTTGGTCAATCAATCTTGGTTTATCTCAGTATCCTACAATGAACCTGGTTCGTTTGATTACCAAGTTGATGTGATAGTAGATCAAACAACAGCTGTCAATGCTCTAGATGCAGACGATGATTTCATTGTAACTGTAATATTTGATAGTGTCTATGTCTGGAAAGCCGGAGTTAGCAATTCAGAGAGAGAAGTAAATGCCCCAGCTACTTTCAATGCTACAGTAGGGAGTAGCGTCATTGTATATTTCCACCTACGTTATGCCTCAGATGAAACAGATATCGATGATCCATACACCATAGTCTTCATTGATAGTGTTCAAGCGTCATTTAATACTGAAACCCAGCGATGGGAAGCGTCATTTGAGGGGTTAAGTGTTGGCACTGTGGTTTATGAAATTGATATGTTTCTGGACCAATATGGACTGACCCATGTAGACCATAAAACCAAGATACCTAGTGTGTATTGGTATATTCCTCCACTACCGAATGAGGTTCTATATCTTGGTTTTGCTGGATTGGCTGGCATTGCTGTTGTTTTATTTGTCGCAAGAACAAGAAAACGAGTCACAAAACTTGAACATGCACTAACACCTGAAGAGTTGCTCTCCCTTGAAGAAGTGGGTATTTCTGCAGCGATGAGAGAACAGATGGTAACACAGCTCGAGTGGCTACGAGACGTGTCAGATGAGATTCAATTTACAGGAACAGATGTCCTCCGGGTGTTGAATGAAGAATTGATTAAAGCTAAACAGATGTACACTCGAGCATTTGAACTAGAATCTCCAACTGAGCCAGCAGGTCAACGCCTAAAAGAGATGCTTCTTGAACGCATTGACTCTGTTCTGGAAGCAATTGATAAAGAATTGGAACGTCGTTAATTCTAGTCGCTTTTGGGTGCAGGTAACATCAGGTCTCGGAAAGTTTTGACGACTAAGAAATTAGCTTCTTGTTTAACTTCTTGATTGAGGACCTGTCCATGCCACTGTTCAGGTGGAACAATATCTACGAACCCTTTGAGAAAATTGCTGAGGGAAATTCTTGCTCTGAAATTCTCTTTCTCTGCAATCAATGCGCCCATATATTCTCCTTCATGTTCCATGATGATTGTCTTTCCCTCATGAGATAAAGATCTAATCTGACCAGCATCTGGGAAAATCTCTAATCCAACAGATGTTACTGCAGACAATAACCCATAAACCAAGAAATCAGCCATCTGCAATTCAGCATCAAAGTCATATGCGAATACAGGAAGTCCGTCCTTTGGCTTCATAACAACAAGTCGATAAAGTTTCACTGGTACCAATATTGGCTTACGCGAGAGCTCCATTTCCATGAGTCTAGCAAATACTCCAGGTATTTCTTCCAAACTTTCTTCTAAATCCGTGTCTTCCGAATATTCAATATCATATTTGAGGCTAGGTTTCTCTAGCTTTTGAATCTCCACAATTTCGTGGTTAATCACCTTCACAACAGTGGCAAGTTTGTTGTCAAGAGCCAAAGCTTTTGCTCTCAATAGATCATGCTTTGCTCCGACCATATCTTTTGCTGTTCGTTTTAGGATTGCTCGGAGCAGTAATGATTCAACAATGCCCGGAGCAAGGTTTTGTTCCTCGGCAATTTGAGCGAGATTCTCGGAATAGTTTAGGGCAATTTTGTAGTCATTTTCCTCGCCATGAATCTGGTACCTTTTCAAATGAACCGATGCTAGCTGGACTTGTGACTTGATGACGTAATCAAACATATCGCCTTCAACAGCTAAATTGAGAGCCTCTTCAAGCAGTTTGATTGCTTCATCCAGATTCATCCTCTGGTGTTGAAGAACTCCCCTTGTATAATTCATGATGACATTCCCTGCATCGAAGGCTTTTTCGCCTTCACTCTTATCGAATAGAGAACTGCGGGGTTCATCAGTCAAGAGCTCTTTCACTCCAATATAATTTTGAAACTCCTTTCCATATTTATTGGAAAAAGTATGTCAAAAAGTTATTCCAGATTGATTTGTATATAGTGAATTTTTATATTTTCCTTTTAACCATTCGATATCTGGATCTAGACCAACAAGATTGTTCAAAATTCGCTATTCCACATGAATGATTCACGATGTTCTTGATAAGAATTCGATGAGTTTCTGCTAGACTTGTGAACCTATCCATATTTAATGCGTGGATCAAGAAACCCATAGAGCAAGTCTGCAACAAAATTTGCTAGGATTGTGACTATAGCAATTATCATGAAGATTGCCTGCACAACGGGAAAGTCTTGTTTCATCAAGCTATCAAAGATAAATCGACCAAGACCACGCCATGAAAAGACAGTTTCTATCAGAACAGTTCCGGTGATAAGACTACTAAAGGTGAATGCGATAGCAGTAACCATTGGCAGCATTGCATTTTTCATGCCATGTTTGTATAGCACTTGGTTCTCATCCAATCCTTTTGCACGGGCTGTCAGAATGTAGTCCTCGGTTAGGACATTTACTAGATTATTCCTCATGTAAAGAAACCAATATCCGTATGCTCCAATTGCTAAGGTCATCATTGGAAGAATAAGATGGTATAGAACATCACCCGCCACTATTAATGCTCCGAAAGGACTTGTCCTGGCAGTTTCCCATACCTCATAGCTGATTGTACCAAACTGAGGGAAGCCAATAGCAACTCCAAACGTTGCTTCAGTCCATACGGGAAGCATATATCCAAAGACCAAGAGTAGAACCATCCCTATCCAAAAAAATGGTAATGAGTATAGAAACAGTGATAGTGTAATTGCTCCAATGTCTTTCTTTGAACCCGGGTCAGCTGCCACCTTGACACCAGTCCAGATGCCCATAAGAATTGAAATCATAGAAGCAGTACCCATCAGCAATAATGTGTTGGGCAAACGTTCAACAATTGAATCCATTACTGGCCTTTTTGTCAGAAATGAAATTCCAAAGTTCCCAGTGAACATACTGACAAGATAACGCCAGAACATATAGATCCAGTCAAATATGTCAGGATTCATTACTAGTCCAAAGTTAACATACATTTGTTCTAGGAGGTCTTGGGTCAAGTTACGACGAAGCTCATCAGTGAGCATAAGGCTAATCGGATTGGCACCAAACAAAAAGGTTGGGAGCCGAAACAAGAAGAAGTTGAAGCAAACAACAGCTACTATTAGAAGAAACATGTACGCACATCTTCGTATCACATATTCGCGCAGACCCATTAACGAGCTCCCCTACGAAACGCAATACCTAGTAACACTATGTACATTTATTCCTTAAAAATATATCAATTCATGGAGATGATAATCGATTTGGTTCAATACTAGATGTAGGATTCATGCATGCCAAAAAACCGACGACCTTATCTAAAGCCTCTGTCCATGTCAATTACAGCATGTAAGAGGTCAGGAGTGTGTACGAGCGTTTTGAGCCATCTGAACGAATTTTTGTAGATCGTGAGGAGTATCTCGAATGGATGGATCGAGCTCTAGCACGATGTCAGAATAAAAGTGTTGTACTACATCTCAAAGGAATTGGTGGTATTGGTAAATCATCACTGCTTGACCATTGGGCAAACACAATTCAAACGACAATCCGAGTAGACTGCGAACAGCATTCTGAGTTCTATGATCGACTGAACATGATAGCTAAAGGGGTGACGCTCCAAGGTGTGAAACTACAACGCTTTGATGTTCTCTGGCAGATTAGACAGCGGTTCGTTGAAGGAGTTGAACCTGTTCAGGAAGCAGGTCGCCAATGGGCAAAGGAAGTGTTCATGGCAATTCCTTTCATTGGCACTTTAACCATTATTGGCAGTGCGATTTCAGCTGTTGGTTCTCAGGTAACTCCGAAATTGAAGGGAAAGTTTAGTATAGTCGGAAAATGGTTGCAAGAAAGATTAGGAAAGAATCATGTTGAAAGACTTCTCGAGATTTTATGGAAAGAACCCCATCATGCAGAGTTCTTGTATCTCGATGCGTTGCTCGAAGATATCAATCTTAGAGGTAGTATTAATGTTCCACTTCTCTTTCTATTGGACAGCTTTGAATATGTTGACAATGAGAAAGCAAAGTGGAGGTATGGCGGCAGACAGATTACAGAAACTGAACTCTGGAGTGTCTTTCTCTGTTCGCTATCTAACTGCGTTGGAGTGATTGCTGGTAGACGAGCAGTAATCGCAGAAATGAAAGACCAAGTGGAAGAATCCGAGCTGCTTGAATTGGATGCAAAGAGTAGCAATGAGTTGCTTAGGTTAAGAAAAATATCTGATTCAAAGCTTCAAGAAAAGATAGTGAGTGTGAGTGGTGGAAATCCATTTGTGATTGGTGCTATCTGTGACTTAATTGATACAGGAAATACTTCGTTCGAAGACATTGAAGATCTCGGAGCAGACACCCTCGAGGAAGTCCGAATCAGAACTTGGCGTCGTCTATTCAATGAAGCACATGACTTGACACCTTTCATTGATCGCGCTGGAATTTTGCCATTCTTCAACAGACATGTAATGAACATTATTGCACCAGACATGAAAGCTGAACAATGGGACAGATTGACTCGACTCAGCTTTGTCAGAAATATAGGAGATGAAACCTATGTTCTGCATGATTTAGCTGAGGAGTTGGTCATTGCAGAACTCAGTGACCGACTTGAGGCACTGAGTGAAGAAGTCGCTGCTAGACTGGAAAAGACTTCAAAGGATAAATCCGATTTAATTTTGTTAGGTCTAGCTATATCTTCTCTTGCAAGAACAAGTCCTCGAAATGCGATTGATAAAGTTGCTCTTGAGTTCCAAGTCCAAATCGCAACAGGAGCAAGTGCGACTGTTGCAGATTTCCTTGAGATGCTGGAGGTACTTAGGATAGACACGAGTGAAGGAATGTTAGCAATTCAAGATTGGCGAGGATATTGTCTATTTCAACTTGGTAGATTTGCTGAGTGTGAGCCTATGTTGCAGGAAGCTCTTTCCAACGCGCGAGAGCTTGCAAACTATCGACCTGATGATTACTTGCTTTATGTGGGTAGAATCTTGTATCACTTAGCACAGTTCTATATGAGACTAGGAAGATGGCGAGAAGCTGATGAGTCCTACAAAGAAAGTCTCTCTACCTTTAATGACTTACTAGGAAAATCAGATCTACTAGACCCAAGACTGGAGCTACCACGAACTCTTGGGGCTTGGGGAGTTCGTCTGAATTATGGGATGTTTCTAATGAATACAAACCGACTAGTAGAAGCGGAGAAAATGTTGCAAGAATCGTTTGAATTTAGCAAGGAAATACCAGAGTCAGGTTTTTGGTGGAGTCGACAATCTGCAACAAATCTAATTCTCTCTAGCTTGGCAGCTATAAGGATATCAATAGGAAAACCATTGGATGCAGAATTTATAACAAGGCAAATTGTCGAATCACCTACTTTTCAACAATTGGATCCCGTATTCAGGGGAACGATTTTTGGACATCTGTGTCGTGCCCTTCGGAAAACCAATAGACCTTATGATGCAGAGGAGTATTTGCGTAAGTCTTTGGAGATAACAATGGTCCTATACCAAAAAGAACCAGCAGTAGAATGGGACATTATCGCTGAGAAATCTCTGACACTTGGAACATTAATGATACAGACATGCAGATATGCAGACGCAGATGAAATGTTCAATAGAGCCCTCAAACTCACAAAGGAGTACGCTGTAGAAAAAGATCTCATTTTAGCCCTCACTCACGCACATTTAGGCTTCCTCAATACAGAATTGAATAGATTTTCACAAGCTGTAAATTCCCATGATACCTCTCTGAAGATATTCAGAAACTTAACGGAAACATCTCCAGGACATTATGGTACCAATATTGCTGATTGTCTGAACAACTATGCATTGTTATTACAAAAAATAGGGAAATTTAAGAATGCAGCAGACAGATACATAGAATCACTCCAAATATCTAGGGATCTGTGTAAAAACAATCCCGAAGATGTCGAAGTTCAAAACCGTGTCGGTTCGGTTCTCAACAATTATGGTGTTCTTCTTGGAAAGATGGGCAAGTTGGAAGAAGCTGAGAAGTTACTGAATGAGGGTCTAGATATCCGGAAGAAGCTGGTCAAGGTTTCCCCAGATATGTTCGACAAACATCTCGCCTGGACTCTGAACAATCTTGGTATCGTGTTCCTCGACAAAAAAAATCTAACCAAGAGTATGAAGTATCTCAAGGATTCACTCAAGCTACTAAGGAAATTGGTTGAAAAGACGGAAGTGATGTTTCTCCCAAGCTTAGCAGCTGTTCTTACCAATCTAAGCATGGTTTACAAGCAATCTGGAAACAACGAAGAAGCTGAGAAAATTGCAAGTGAAGTAGCTAAAATCAAGGATGAATTGGTGAGTAAAGATCCTCGAGTCTTCAAAGACAGATTCACAATTGAAACCCCAGAAGAGATTGAGGAAGTACTTCTTGACTTCTAGTGACAAAAACCGACTAGCTTATCTAAAACCTCTGTTTATGATGGTCATTGCGTGAGAGAGGTCAGGAGTGTGTACAAGCACTACGAGACATCCGATGAGGTGTTCGTGGACAGAGAGGAACATATCGGATGGATGAACGATGCTCTTAAGAGATGCAAGCAGAAGAGTGTCGTTCTTCACCTCAAAGGGATAGGCGGAATTGGAAAGTCATCACTCCTTAATCACTGGGTTAACACACACGAGAAGACAATACGCCTCGATTGCGAGCAATACTCTGAGTTCTATCAGCGTCTGAACATGCTTGCTAAAGGAGTCGTCATACAGGGAGTGAAGCTACAGAGGTTCGACATACTCTGGCAGATACGTCAGCGATTTGTTGAGGGAGTTGAACCAGTAAGGGAGGAGGGACGAGAGTGGGCGAAAGAAGTTGTTATGTTGATCCCCTTCATTGGGACTCTTGCTAGTATTGGGAGTGCAATCGGTGCTGTTGGTTCGAAGGTCACTCCGAAGTTGAAAGGGAAATATAGCACAGTTGGAAAATGGCTTCAAGAGACCTTAGGCAAGAACCACATTGAGGAACTTCTTCAAATCCTTTGGAAAGACCCAAGACGTGCAGAGTTCCTGTATTTAGAAGCGTTTTTGGAAGACATCAACAACCGGGGTGATTCAAGCACTCCACTTCTCTTTTTGTTAGACCATTTCGAGTATGTGGATGATACAAAGGCTCAGTGGAAATATCAACGGCAGAAAATAAACGAAACTCAACTCTGGACTATCTTCCTCTCTAACCTCATCAATTGCGTTGGTGTACTAGCTAGTAGACGATCTGCTTCCGATGGTAAACTTATCGAAGTTGAAGAAAGCGAACTCACAGAACTGGATAGAGATAGCTGCTACGAGATGCTCGAACTCCAGAATGTCACAGACCAGAAACTGCAAGAGAAGATTGTGAGTGTCAGCGGCGGAAATCCGTTTGTGATTGATGCAATCTGTGACTTGATTAATGCTAGTGATGTTACAGTTTCAGACATAGAAGATCTACGGGGAGATACACTTGCTGAAGTAAGACTTCAGGTATGGAGACGGCTGTTCAGTCACACTGAAGGATTATTGGACATCATAAACAGAGCTGGATTGGTTCCATTCTTCACCAAAGAAATCATCAAGATGATTACGCCAACATTCAACTTGGATTATTGGAATAGAATGATTCGATTGAGCTTTGTAAAAGACCAAGGTGATGGAAAATTCGTATTACACGACCTAGCTGAGGATCTTGTTAAAGCCGAACTTGGATCAAGACTGAAAGACTTAGCCAAAGAAGTTGCTAGATTTCTTATGGAGGGGTATGAAACTACCAATGACTATACCCTGTTAGGTATGTCATATAATGCAGAAGCGTATGCCTCTTTAATGGAGGCATGTGAGAAAATCTTCTATAAATCAAATGACTTCAGTTGGAAGGCAGAGTTCAGGGAAGCTATTACTTTCCTTAATGTAATTTCTATTGACAACGATTTTGCTCGTGCAGTAGTGAATATATGTCGAGGCTGGCACCTCAATTTCTTAAATAGGGTAACTGAGGGAGAGCAAGCAGCCTGCTTAGCAATCGAATCATTCAGAACAATGGGAGGAATCTCCAATAATGAAAGGAATCGTTTTCTCGCATTATCTTTGGCATATTCAGGAGCATTAAAACGTAGACTGGGAAAAGAAAATGAAGCTGAGGAATTACTTGTAGAAGCAATCGGCCTATATCAGAAGGTTGTGGAAGATCCACCAGACAAGATGACTCCTGGTAGAGAGTTATTGGAAGAAGCAGGAATTCTTTCTGGGTTGGGAGACTTGTTGTATTCAAGATGGGATTTTCAGAAAGCGCGGCAAAATTATCTTTCTGTTTTAGAAAAGCTCGAAAATTGGGCTAATATTGAGAAACAAATGTCAGAAGAGGAAATCAAGAGGGAAATAGCTCTTATTCTTTGGAATTTAGGCATGCTATCAAATTCAATGAACCAGCTCTCTGATGCAGAAGCTTTCAGTCGAAGAGGACTGGAACTTTCAAAGACACCGATATCTCAAATCCAACACCTCGACATTCTTGGAACATCCCTCATGTTGAGAGGGCGTTTGAAAGAAGCTAGACAAATGAAAGAGAAGGAAATTGAACTTTCTAAAAGAATGACCGAGTCCTCAATTGAATTCCCAAGATATCTAGGATCTTTAATGGGGTTACACCAGATTCAAAGTCTGAGTGGAGAGTATAATCAGGCAATTCAAACAGGTGAGCAACTTCTACTTTTGATAAAAGATTATGTGGAAAAAGCACCTGATGTCTACCTCCCCGATAGTGTTGCTTTTCTTCGAATGCATGGTAATATTCTAATGAAAACTGGCAATCTTAGCAAGGCAAAACAAGCATTTCATAATTGTATTGAACTTGCAGAAGAATATATACAACGAACAAGTCCATTGAATAAGTGGGTAAAGCTAAAACCATTAAACGACTATGGTGTTCTTCTCTATTACATTGGTGACATGACGGATGCAGAAGTGTATTTGAGAGAAGCAATTGAGATTTCTAGGTGGTCTTTGAATGAATTACCTGTATCAACAATTCGCACTCGCCAGCTAAGTACATGTCTATTAAACATTGGAGCATTAATGCTTGAAAGTGGAAAAGAAGAGGAAGCTGAAAAGGTTTTGAAAGAATCCCTTGGTCTACGAGAGAAGGTTCATGATGAAGCTCCTGAAGTTTTCTATTACCACAATTATATAGCATCATCAATGAACAACTTGGGAGTATTATTCTCTAAAATTGGGAAAGACAATGATACGGAAGGATATCTCAACAAAGCATTGCAAATCAGAATTAAGAACCGTACAGAGGAAACATCAGAGATCTTTGATTCAGGAATTGTAACAGTCCTAAGCAACATTGGTGTGCTAAAAGCTCAATCCGGACATATCAATGAATCAAAAGATGCATTCAAAAAAGCCATAGTAGCTGCAAGAGAGTTATGGAAGAGAAATCCAGAAACACATCGGCAGGCTCTGATTAAGACTCTCAGTAACATGTATGTCGTTGCATCAGAAGATGAAACAGACGGGGATTTTGTAAAAGAAACTCTGTCAGAACTTCGAGATTTGGGATACAAAGGAATTCCTGATCAACTGAAGTGGTTTGTAGAAACCACTGAGATGTTCTGAGATTGAAACCGACGAGCTTATCTCAAACTTCTGTTTTTGATATTTATCACAAATTGTGAGGCATGTAGTGTGTACAAGCACTACGAAAAATCGGATGACATATTCGTGGACAGGGAAGAACACATCGAGTGGATGAATACCGCTCTTGAGAGATGCAAGCAGAAGAGTGTCGTTCTTCACCTCAAAGGAATAGGTGGGATTGGAAAGTCATCTCTCCTGAATCACTGGGTCAACACGCACGAGAAGACAATACGCCTCGATTGCGAGCAATACTCAGAGTTCTATCAACGTC
>JAEORI010000357.1 GCA_016840965.1 Candidatus Thorarchaeota archaeon
AGTATGCTGACTTCCAGCACTTGATGGGTGTAATCACTCGTAAGGTAATTGACTCTTTCAAGACGAATAACATATGGGAATCGCTTGGGCTCGTGAATGTGGCTGAAATTGCCAAGAGCGAGATTGTGCAGAAATATTCCTTACCCGACTCCGAAGAACTAACTGATCATGGAAAAGCTATGTTAACTCTTCTTGATAACTTTCAGGAACTCGTTTCTGACACTATTCCTGATGTCGCAGATACTCTCCTCTCTAAACCATTGATACGCCGCATCATTGACAAAATGCTATCTGAACAAACTAATCTTGTAACAGAGCTTGAGGTTGCTGTCGAAGGAGCTGGCGAGCGGTCCGATGAGTGGAAAAAAGAAGCAATGGAATGGGTCAATAACTACAAGACAGGTTTGAATGAATCAATGACACGTTCAGAAGCGCTCCTAGAACTGCTAAATTCAATCCATGAGATTGTTGGAGAAACAGTCACTCCAAGTGCAATGGTTGATCGAGCTAAATTTGAAGCTGACCAGCGAGAACAAATCTACCTCTCAGAAGTACAAGAATGGGAACGTGAATGTCAAGTTATTCAAGAGGAAAACGAAGCCATCCGTGCGCATAATGCAAAGCGCGAATCACTACTTGTACAGAAGACCCAACAATACGAGGCAAGAATGCGAGAATATGAAATTGCTCTGAGAGACCATATGGAACAACTAGAACGATACAAAGCTATGCAAGCCGCCCAACTTGCAAGGACATCAGAGGCCATGAAAGATACATCTCCAGAAACTTTCATTTCCAAGGAAACTTTGCCTCCACCACCGACAGAACCTGTGAAACCTTCTGCGATAGACAAAGAATTGCATGAAATTCGGACGCAGTATCCAGTTAAAGAAGAGATATCTCCACCGCTCAAACCTGAACCAGACCCTTCACTCAAATATTTCGTCGAGTTGCGAGATCTTCTCCAGAGTAGACTTAATCAATTGAAGGAACGGGAGAAAGAAATGGAAGCCACATTTGCAAAAAGAGTTCTAAGACTTCAAGCGGAAGGGATTGGAGCTGCTTCAATGATAGGACTTGATATAGGTGGTGACTTCGTCGAGTATCTAATGGGTTCAAAAGTACGTAGTCTTGGAAAGCTTCTTCCTCGAGTTGCACGTATGTATTTGCGTGACCCGAAGGAGAATGATCTACTATACCTTGTGACATTTCAACACGGAATAAACGAGTTGACTGTTTCAGTTGGGAACACATTTTTGAGGTGATGGCTGGTGGCAAGTTCTTGGGTTTTAAAAACACGTCAGATGAGTGAAGCTGGAAAAGAAATCCTGCTTAGAGAAGCACTTGCCTCTCATATGCGAAGCACTAGAGACCGACAATTGTTTCATGAGCTTCTCAAAGATGCTCAACCGCTTAGAGATGTTTTCTCCTTCTTTGCTGCATTCTATCTACATAGCTATCAAGGCATTCGTCTTCTCACTCCATCTGAGGAACCTGGTGCCGGTAGTGATATGAAAGATGAACTAGGAGATGAAGAGAGGCGCCAGCTTGAGCTTGAGGTGCGCCAGCTCTTTTTGGATAAACAAAGAGAGGAGATTGATATAGCAAAATTAGCAAGTGAGCTGACTATTCTATTTATAGATGAACTTGGTGCCACAAGTCCTTCTTCTACTCACAAAGAAAAAATCATCAACCTCGTTAAAGACACACTGAAGCAAATCCCATCTGACCATAATCCGAATCATGATATTGATTTAATCTTGGAAGTGACTAGTTGGGGCGATGAATGGAGAAAAGAGCTATATACCAAAGCATCAGGACTAAAGGAAAGCGCCTTATCCCTTAGGGAAGAATTACTTCGTGAGCACCCGTCAGAAGTTCCTGAAACGACAATTCTTCGAATGGGGTTTGAGAGAATTCTTGGTCAAATAGAATATGCCAAAGGACACCTAATTGATGCATCTATTCCTGTCAAGAGCTGGGACGAAATTACAGCGGCAATAATGAAGAGGTTTTGCAAACCTATAGATTCTTTGAAGGGTCTCAAAAATGCTCACGCCATAAGAATACACATGCTCGAGACTCTCGGGACTGAATTCGACATTCCTACTACACTTGAAGGTTATGAATCACGAATGGGTCAGGTGGTTACTACAAAAGCTGCAGAAATTCTATCAAAGGATCCTGGTTACGTGCTTGATACTCTCTCAAGTTTTCTTAATGTGAGTGTTGATGATATTAAAGCACAGCTCCGAAGGAAGGGGATAAGCGATCAGTCTATCATTGGTCCGGGACTCAAATCTTTAACCACTGCCCGTATTTCTGACAACGCGAAACCCGAAATTAGCAAAGACGAATTTGAAATGATTGAGCGTTCACTTAAGACCTTGGAGAAAATAGAACATACTCTAGATGGACCTGTTAAGGGAATGCTCCGTTCTAAAGGACTTCGTGCCACAGAACTTGAAAAAATCAGCATAGAGCTCTTCACCAAAGATCGTTCAAAACTCGTTGGTATAGAAGTCGAGGTGCTTGAAGCTCTGAATAAGAAAATGCGAATTCCACCTCCTGAAGAAATTATCCGGCTTCTAAAAACGCGTGAAGATGTCAAAAGTGGCGCTCTCAGTTCTCTTGGTATTTCATCAGCTCGTGATTTCAGTCAACAAAGAACTGAAGAAGAAACAATCGAAAGTCTTAGACTAGATTTAATTTGGCACTTCACTATCGGTATCCTTACGAATCTTACACGAGTTGTTGAATCCTACATTCGATCAAAGCAAGACTTGCTTAGAATAAAAGCACTTTTGAAAAGTATTTACGAAGACACTGATGTCGTTCTACAATTCCTAAGGGAAGAGATTCTGATAGACCTTGTTTCTATGAGAATCTATGAAATGAAGATTGTTTATCCTGAATTAGAAGCAAAGACAATATGTAGCTGGATGCACGCTCGGTTTTCAAGTAAGGATATTGTAGCAGCTGGGGCTGAGCTTGAAACTTCAACGAGTCCTGTTTTTGAGGGGATTATTGACAAGTCGCTAGACACGTCAAGTTTGGAGTTTGACAACTATGCGATCGCATATGACATCATGCAGCGGTTCTTGAAACAGCAACGTTTGGAAAAACTGGCTAAGGAAGAATTTGCCTTCGAAACTAAGCAAAAAGAGAAACGCAGAATTGAGGAAAAGAAAGAAGGCATTGATGTCTTGATGTACTTGCACAATAAAGCACGCACAGTCTTTCGAGCAATAAGCAGAGTTGGAACCTCCGGTCTTGAATGGACACCAAATGACACAACAAAATGTGCGAATCTATTGGCATACTACGTTAAGACAAACAGAGGACGCAAGATATGCACAGCTTGCGGGTCTGTGACTGGTGATGTGAAATGTACACCACACGGAGGTAATTTCATCAAAGATTCTACTGATATGGACAATCTTTCGGTATTCATTATGCGGGGTCTATTTGAAATAAAAGAGGGACTAATTGGCGAAGGTCGGGGAGTTGAGCCGATGTCTTGGGATAAGGCAAAATCTACAGTTGAACGAGAGATTGGGATTCTTAAAAGAAGGGGTAAATTAACCTCCAAAACAAATCTAAAAGAACTAATGCCTGGAGAAATAAACTATGTAGTGGGTCCTGCTATATGTGCAATTGTAGGTAAATACTTCAATGAATCACTTGTTTATGCAGCTCGAAGAGCTGATATTGCTTAATTCACCTGTGAATCAATTCTTAACACTCTGTGATATCCAATCAAAATAGTCTTGAGACCCCCATCTTATAGGAAGAACGATAAACTCTGGAACCTCATAGGGGTGATTCTTCTTCACGCTCTCCCAAAGAGCCTCTGAATGTTTTGTTTCTGTTTTGATTATCAGCAATGATTCATCTTCTACAACTATCTCATTCTTCCAATGGTAGATACTTGTTAAGTTATGAATGATGTTTACGCATGCGCACAATCGTGTTTCGACCAAGATATGAGCTAACTCTTTACTATTTTCAACTGGACAAGTTGTGAGTGCAACTACATATTCCTGCATAACATTTCATTCACAACAGTATCATATAGCGACTTCTATTCATTAAAACACTCTATCTTCATACTCTCACAAATCGAAGGCCATTTATACCCACTCTAAAGCTGGAGGTCTCGGTGATTCAGTGAGGAAATTCAAACCCCAAGGAGTAATGCCTGCTCTTGTGACTCCCTTTACCCGTGATGGTGATATTAATGAAGATGGGTACAAACAGGTGATCGACTATACCATTGAAAAAGGTGCAACTGGAGTTGTGGCTTTAGGTACTACTGGTGAGTTTTCCTATCTAAGAACAGAAGAACGCAAGAAGATGCTGAAACTTACTGTGAAGTACGTGGATGGTCGTGTGCCTATAATTGCTGGTACAGGTCAACACAGTACTCGTGCGACTGTTGCACTCACTAAATACGCAGCTGATTTGGGCTGCGATGCAGCACTTGTCATTTCACCCTATTATCTACGACCGACAGACAAGGGATACTATGAACACTATGCACAAGTTGCTAACAATGGCGATCTCCCTGTAATCATGTATAATATTCCTCAGTGCACCCTCGGAGTTCTTAATTCAAATGTTGTTGAAGATCTAGCAGAACTAGACAACATTGTTGGCATTAAAGACAGTAGTGGAAGTGTGCCTTCTATTCTTGAACTTATTCAGAAGCTCAAGGGCAAAATCGAGGTCATAATTGGTGCAGACGAGTGCTTCCTCTCTGCAGTTGTAGCTGGTTCAAATGCAGCAATTATGGCATCAGCTAACATTATACCTCACATCTGGCTTGAAATCATGAAGTTGGCGAAGGATGGAAAAATTGAGGAGGCTGCAGAACTTCAGAGATCCACACAGACCTTTGCTCGTATAGTCCTCAAGCATGGTGCAGCACCGCCAGTGAAAGCTGCCTTGAGAATGATGGGGATTAATGCTGGTCGGGCACGGATGCCTCTTGATAGTGGAGGAACTCTTACACCTGAGATTAAGGAAGAGATTCGTATCGAGCTTGAAAAGATGGGTGTGATTGAAAAACTTCAGCATGCTCCAGTTCAAGAAGACATCAATATACTCGAATTTCTAAATAGTCAAGGGGTTGTTTTTGGTGAAACACCAAATATTTTGACAAGTAATGCTTCTAATGATGTTGTTTCAGTAGGTATTGTTACCGGTTCAAAAACAAGCCAAATTGGTCATGCCTTTGTTAAACTTCTGACTGTCCCAAAGATTGGATATGAAGCATTGACTGTTATTCTTGAACCAAACTTGGCAGTAAAACCTAGCAGCCTAATGATGCCCAC
>JAEORI010000358.1 GCA_016840965.1 Candidatus Thorarchaeota archaeon
ACATTCTACAATCAGCCTCTAACAGCAGTTCCCACATTTGGTGGACTTTTAGAAGAGATACAAGATATGAAGACTGCTCAATCTCTCGACAAGCCACACTATATTCAAGCAATTGATGAAGTGCTAAACTTCGTTGCAGACTGGATGGAAAATAACAATAAAACTGCAGGTGAGAAGTTAGACAATGAGTTCATCGACAAATTTTCTCTTGCCGCGAAAAGTGCTGTTGAAACATTCAATGTCCATAGCAGTTCAGGAGTTTATGCATGGGCTACTACTCGGGATAGCTTGAAACGAAGCTTAGCGAGAGCAGATAAAGCAACAGCAACCGGAGTCACTGTAAAAGATATTCTGAACATGTTTTCCGGACCAGAACGAGTAATTTGTATCTCGATTGCAGATCCAGAAATGTTACGTGACTTGGTAATTAGATTGACTAGTGCGGCACTGAAATATCGAAAACGAAGATTCGAAATCAAACCACAAATTCTCTTTGTCTTCGACGAAGCTCAAGAGTTTATCCCAAACAAAGCCAGTGGTCAACTTGAACGTTGTAGCCATGCTGTTGAGAGATTACTAAGACAAGGTAGAAAATATGGTCTGGGAGGAGCGATTGCAACGCAGAGAATTGCGTATCTAAACACAAACATCATGCAGCAGCTCCATACCTTTTTTGTGGGTACTCTACCACGACCCTACGACAGAACGGTAGTGAGCAGCTCTTTCCAAATTGACCTTAGTATATTGGATAAGACTCTTGAGTTTCCGCCAGGCTCATGGTTGTTATCTAGCTATATAGCCACAGGACTTGACAATGTTCCTGTTTTTGTGAAAGCAGACAACTCCGAGGATGTCTTGCGGGAACATGTGAAATCTGTTGGGATGAAGAAAATAAAAACAAGTGAATCAACGAATTGATTTACTGAGTTTTCTCCGAGTCTAATGATTGGATTTCATGAATGTCGCGAGTTTCAGCAAGCTCCCCAAACAAATGTCCCGACCGTCGGGCTTTGGTTTCAATATATGCTCTACTATATTCGGTAGGTTCAACAATAAGAGGTAGACGTTGAACAATCTTTATGCCAGCCTCGGTGAGCTGACGAATCTTCTCTGGATTGTTTGTGAGTAATTTAATGGATCGCACCTGCAAATTCTTGAGTATATTTGCTGCTATTCCATAGTCACGCTGGTCCGGTTTGTACCCAAGGTGAACATTCGCATCAATTGTGTCAAGACCTATATCCTGTAGAGCATATGCTTGAATTTTCCCAGTGAGACCAATATTTCTTCCTTCTTGCCTAAGATAGAGAAGAACACCTTCGCCCTCTTTCTCAATTGTTTTCAATGACTCCAGAAGTTGATCTCGACAATCACAACGCTTACTTCCCATCACGTCACCAGTCAAACATTCTGAATGAACTCGTGTGACAACACCTTCTTTCCCAATGATATCTCCCCGAATGATTGCAGTGTGTTCTTTACCATCACATGGACTTATGAAACCTGCAATTTGAAAATCACCAAATCTGCTTGGAAGATTAGCGATAGCAACAAGCTGAACACAGCATTCATCAGTAACGCATACCTGCTTCTCGCTAGCGGCAATTAACATATCAATTTGATCAGAGGACAGTTTCATTTCTATCAACGATTATCGATTATTTTGTATTGATATACCTTTTCGATTGATAAATTCCGACATTTCTAAATAGTACCAAATCTCCAGTTTAACATCGATTTACGAGGAAATGAGATTGACAAGAGATCACGCAATTGCAGTAGAAAAGAGTCAAGCTTGGTTAAAGGAGAATACAAAGCGATATGCATTCAAGAAATTAGAGAAGGATATTATCGAAACAGGAGCTTGTGTGGAGTGCGGCTCTTGCGTTGCGGGTTGCCCTGTAGAAGCTCTTACTGGAGAGCGTGTTGAAAGCAAATATACTCCTACTCTTACTGGTAAATGCACATCCTGTGGAATCTGCTATGCGATGTGTCCGAGAACAGCAATGCTTGAGAAAGACATCATTGGAGAATATAGAAGTGTTTGGAAAGTGAAAGCACTTGATGGTCACAGACGACAAGATGGAGGAGCGGTCACAGCAATTCTAGGAACAATGCTTGAAAAGAAACTGATAGAGGCTGCAATTGTTGTTGGACACTCTAAAGATAATCTATGGTTACCAGTCGCAAAGAAAGTCACAGCAAAAGATGAACTATTGACATCGGGAGGAACGTTCTACACTCATGCACAGGTCGTAGAGCAAATGACCAACTGCTTCAAGGAGAACCTATCAAACATAGGAATCGTTGGAACAGCATGCAACATTGACGCAATACACAGATTGCAGTCGCATCCAGGAAGCATATTCAATGTTGATCCAAAACCGCCTACTGCATTCAAAGTGAGTCTGTTTTGCATGGAATCATTTGATTACAAAGGGCTAGCAGGATTCCTAAAGAAAGAGAGTATCGACATCAAGAAAGTGGATAGGTTTGCAATTGCAAAGGGAGAATTCATGGTGACAGTTGGTGGAGAAACAAAGAATTGGCCAATAAAGGATCTCGATTATATTGCATCTTCATCATGCGCTTATTGCACAGACTTTACAGGAATGAATTCAGACCTCTCTTGTGGAAATATTGGTTCGGATGATGGATGGACAACAGTCATAGTTCGAAGCAAGCAAGGAGAAGAAGCGTTAAAGTTAGCAGTAAAAGAGGGAGTAATTGAAGCAGAAGAGCTTGATGAAAATGCACTTCAAGCAGTGATAAATACAGCCCGTTCTAAGATGAATAAGAAGTACAAACTGAAGTCACCTCACTAGGTGCATGGATGAAGAAAATAGAGTGAGAAGAGCAATCTCTCACTCTGTCTTTCTATCTAACGTTTTCTCATGAACATGAGAAAAAACACATAGTGATGGTTCCAAGTGGTTACACTATCACCACCACCGGTGGTTGAATCGAGCACTATGTGGCAATAACTTATGAATTGATTTGATTCGATTCGATTTATTAGTTGTTTCTAGAAAAAGAAGATTGAGAGGACTGATTTGATAAGACTCTATGGCCTTTGGTGGAGTAATGACGAGTAATATATTACTGACAGGTAAACCAGGAATTGGAAAAACAACAGCGATAAAGCGTATTATTGAGAAGCTTGATCCAGAGGAGTTCTCTGGATTCTATTCAAGAGAAATAAGAGAGAAAGGCAAACGTGTAGGATTTGCTCTCGAAACATTCTCAGGAAAATCAGGGATACTTGCACATGTAAATATTAGTTCAGTCCATAGGGTAAGCAAATACGGGGTCAATATCAAAGACATTGATACGATTGCGGTTCCAGAGCTTCGAATGGCCAGAGAAACAGGGAAGGTTGTCATCATCGATGAAATTGCCAAAATGGAGCTATTCTCAAAGCTGTTTGCTGGTGAAGTGACCAAGTGCTTGAATACAAAACGAGTACTTGGTACTCTCCAGCAAGGAAATCATCCGTTCCTTGATGAAATCAAGTCTCGGCCAGATGTTCAGCTAATTGAACTGACAATGGAAAACCGTAATCAAGTTCCAATGCAGGTTCTGAGGATTCTAAAGGTTAGAGAACCTACCTCGTCTTAGTTCTGAAATACAGAACCAAGATTACCAATAGTGAAAGAGACCCAAGGATTGCAACTGCGGCATACAGAAGTGCTGGTACTCTGTCAACACCCAGAGGCAAAATATCAACAGAAATCCAACCTGTATCATAGATAAGTTGAACAGATGAATTATCTTGCGCCAGAATTTTAAACCAAACAACGATACCGTGTGCGTACTCACCAAGAGAGGCTGTGAATATATTCGCAATCTCAGATTGTGTCATATTCATGGTTTCGAATTCGAAATCATCAGATTCTGGATCACCGACACCCCATTGAATCTCGAGACTGTTGATATTGTTCAAATCCCATACATATGCTTGAATTGAAAGATTATTTGTCGTGGATGTCGAGAATGTCTGTAATGTTCGTATTTGATTTACAGTTGGAGGATGTGCATCTGGAGTGACTTCAACGCGTATCAATGAGAATGCACTCTGATTGAAGAAATCAGTATATGTCATGTTATAGAGATATATTCCAACGAGGAAATGATCCACATTGAGAACATATCCTTCACCTCGCCAAGTCCCGTTGGCATAGATTTCACCATTACGGGTCAAATTGAATGATTTCGGATTGCTCTCTTCTACTGTCCAGTTAATGCTGTAGCCTGAGTATCCTTCCTCGTACGAGAGATCACCAGAGGGTGTAATAACTGGAGCTCGAATATCACGATATATCGTAACATTAACGGAGTCATTTGTCATCCTACCAAAATCATCAAAGAGTGTAAGGGTAAAAGTATAATTTCCGAGGAAGAGATTATCAACATCAACTACAAGATCTTCTCCCTTTGGATTCGTAAATGTCCAATCGGGCTCTATAATATCTGTGAAAGAATGAAATTCAGACACATTCCCATATGATGTGTCGTTGTAGAGAATTACAGCTCTAATTGTGTAGTTTTTGGGATTGCTATCATACGCATGCCACTTTATTTCGTGCCCTTTAGAACCGAATTCATACATGATATCTTCTGGTGAAGTTATCGTAGGATAGGTCAAATCAGGAACGACTGTGACATTTACATAGCTTGTAGAATTTCGACCAAATGTGTCATTCACGAATAAAGAGTATAGATACCAACGAGAGACATTTAGCCCATCCACGTTTATGGTAATATTACGACCATCCCAAGACCCAAATTCAAGCACGGTTTTATTGTTAGTTGGTTCATTTGAAGTTCTAGAAATGTTGTAGAAGTCAGGATTTGATTCAGTAATATTCCATCGAATCTCATGTCCGAAACTTCCAACTTCATATGTCATGTTATCGGGTTGAGCGATTATAGGTGCAGTTTCATCTTGGATGATTATGATATTCGTTGTCGCAGAGGCATTTTCTCCTTCTTGATTGAAGACGGTACAAATCATTGTGATCTCTTTGGGAAGTGTATCAACTAGATTCTGTTGGTAGAGCCAAGCAAGGTAAACTGTGATAGAACCGCCTCCCCAAAATCCATAATCCAATCTGTGACCATCAGCATATACTGAGTAATTCTTTGGATTGGGGTCACTTGCATGGTATACAATTGTACGACCAATGGTTCCATTCTCGAACTGATAGGTTGTAGGTCCAGAGATAGTTGGAGCAGCAGGCGTAATTATAGATACCATGTTATATGAATGACCTATGTTTCCTGTTGTCAAAACATATGGTGATAATACAAGCCATGCCAGCGTTACTACAATTACAGTATTGCGACGATTGAATGAAACCATCTGACAAACTTCCATAATTTTGTATTGGGACTTGTTGACCGCTCGAACTTCTTGGTGAGGTTTTATACCCTTCGGTGATTGACATCTCGTGCACGATAACTAAAGGGTATCTATATAACATAGGCTCATAAGATGGATTGCATTTTCAGTATGCAAACAAATCTATCTAAAAACGGGACAAACAAGATACGGGGAAGAAAAAGTGCCTAAGGCAATTTACTCGATATGGTGGGATGACAACCTAGGCCCTTCAGTAGGACGTTCATATCCTGAAACAGACACTTTAACGAGTGAAGAAGCGTTAATCATTTTCATGGGGCACGGAGTGAATCGAGAGGCTGAAATAGGATATTCAAAATTACCCCGCGGACTGGCAATTTCATATATGAAACCACCCAACTGTATAGCAATTCTTCTCGATGAAGAAGATAATACATCAGCAATAGAGCGAAACCTACTTAGATTAGTCAAGTATATTGACTTCAATAGTGACAAATGGGACACAGA
>JAEORI010000052.1 GCA_016840965.1 Candidatus Thorarchaeota archaeon
GAATGCATCAGGAGATTGATGAAGCAAGAACAATCCTCATGCTAGATGATGACTCGCAGATTGAGAGAGTAATGGGCACATTTGACCCAAAGACGGATGATTTTGCTCACGTGAGAGTCAACTTGAATGATAAATCACTGAAGTCGTTCTTTGATTCCATCCTTGGAGAGCCATATAGAGTGAAATAAACTAGAAAGAAGAAAGAATGTCGCTGACAGGAGCGCCCTATTGGACACCCCTGTCGGACCACCCCTCACTCACATTGTAAGCTTGGGTCAGTATCGCTTGAGCTCTATTCCTCAATAGCGCCTTCGGGGCAACTATCAACACAGGCATAGCACTCAGTGCACTCGTCTGCTCGTGCCACTTGATACACGGCTTTGTCGTTGACCACATATAGTGTGGGATCAACAGGACAAACGTCCGCGCATGTACCACACGCAGTACAGTTATCGTTGACTTTCCAGATCATTGTGATCACTCTGTCCTTGGACTTTATGTAAGTCCGTCGTCGATTTGTCGGATAGCAGTCCCATTTAAACTTCGGGGTGTGTGGTCTCGCTATAGAATACAATGAAAAATATTCAAAACTCAAACGCTGTAGAAAATGGAATATAGCACATATTGATCAATTGAACGAAGAAACCGGAATTATTGGTCCATTATGATGAATGAAGTGTAATCAATAATATTTGGTACTGAACTTACCTTGTCAATAGAGAATGTCCGGTAATCATCCAGTGTTTTGACTTCTATCATTGCTACTACATTATACAAGCCATCAGAAACAGAACATGCTAGTATCACCTCATCAATTGCTCTCAGATTCTTCTGAACATCCTTTTCCTTGCCAGGTTTCGTCACAACAGCGAGGAATACTTTGATGGGCATTTCTAGTGTTCTCCATTTGGTCGTACATTCAAAGTTTAATTCTCAAAAATATGATGACAAGCCTGTATATCATTCTGTCGGACACCGAAACTTTTGTCAACTGGATTCATCCTTGTCTAGCCATTCTCGGAGGATACGTGCTGCTTTTTCAGACATTCCATCAACCTGAGCAAGTTGTTCTATTGTAGCGTCTTTCACTTTCTCAAAACTGCCAAATGTCTGTAGCAATGCGGCTCTTCTCTTTGGACCAATTCCAGGTGCTTCCTCTAAGATTGACCCGGTAAATCTCTTCTCTCTGAGTTTGTGATGATACTTCTGAGCGAACCTGTGTGCCTCATCTCGAATTCTTTGCACTAGATGAAGTCCTTCTGACCCTAATTCAAGATGAATTCCTTCTGAATCCTCTTGGGTGTACATAATTTCCTCCTTTTTCGCTAACGCTGCCACGGGGAGATATTCCAGCCCTAGTTCCTTGAGAGCATCGAGAGCCATCTTGAGTTGCCCTTTTCCTCCGTCAACTAGAATCAAATCAGGAAGGACATCGCGTCGTTCAAGAACACCAAAATACCGACGATATACAACCTCACGCATCATTGCATAATCATCAGGAGTTTCTTTTACTCGAATCTTGAACATTCGGTAACGTTTGTTATATGGTTCTCCGTTTTTGAAAACCACACATGAACCAGTTGGATCAGTCCCTTGGATATTTGCGATGTCAAACCCCTCAATTCGCATAGGAGCTTGAGAAAGCCCCAGAGCTTCTTTCAGTTCCTTGACACCTTCATGGACAATTTCGTCTTCACTGTTTCCAAGTATCAACATCTTTCTGAGAGCTCTGTGTGCATTCTTATTAGCCATCTCTACAAGGTCTTTTCCTCGGTCGTCCTCTGGGATAGTAATCTTTACTGTATGTCCGTTCGCCTCGCTCAACCATACCCCAAGTTGTTTACCTTCTGGAAGCTCATCTGGAAGTATAATCTCATCAGGCAAGCGTGGTATCGTAAAATAGAACTGCTCTACAAACGCAGTCAGTACCTCTACATCTGTTGTATCAAGTTCCACTTCGAGGTAGAAGTTGTCATGCCCTATTAGACGTCCATTTCTAACTATCAGCATTTCAATGAGAGCAGCTTGTTCTGTTCGAGAAATGCCAAGTATGTCTCTATTGGCACCTTCAAATTCAACGATTTTTTGTCTACTCATCAGAATCTCAAGGTCATGTAACCTGTCTCGAAGCTCAGCAGCTTTTTCGAAGTTCATCGCTTCAGATGCTTCTCGCATTTCGCTTTGAAGGATTCTGATGAGGTCTTCTGGACGACCCTCAAGATAGTAGCACATCTGTTCAACAAGTGAGTGATATTCTTCCAAGGGAATATGTTCCTTACATGGTCCCGAACATCGGTCAAGGTGATAGTCCATGCATTCTCGTTTTACCTTTGCAGGTTCTTTGCACATTGCTACGGGGATAGATTTTCTAATGGTATCTAAGAATCGTTCAAGTCGCTTCGTACTACCATATGGTCCATAGTAGTTGGCTCCATCTTTCTGAGCTTCACGAGTGATCTCAAAGGTCGGGATGGTCTTAGACAGGTCAACTCTTACCCAAGCATGGCGTCTATCATCCTTCAAGGCAATATTGTACTTGGGTTGATGTTTCTTTATGAGGGTCTGTTCAAGAACGAGTGCTTCTCTTTCGGTGTTTGTCAGTATGGTTTCCAAGTCCCGCGCTTCTTGCATCATGTCCCAAATTCGTCGAAAGAGACCGGTCTTCCGCATATAAGAGCCAACACGTCTTCTCAAGAACTTGGCTTTTCCAATATAGAGGATTTTGCCTTTCTCGTTCTTCCAGAGATAGACTCCGGGAGAATCTGGAAGGTATTCCACCAAAGACTTGAGATCAGACATCAGGCATCAACCTTGTATAAGTTCAACTCTCCTGATAAGGCTACCATAAATCAGTGATTCGGAACGTGCTCTTAAGCTGTGACTTGTGTTCAAGTTTTGCTTCTCATACTTGGCAGGATATTCCCCATAGCGGATCGCCAGCGAACGATCGCATCACATTCTGAACCTCTTGAGCAACCATAATAGGTATAATCTGAACATGCGACACAGGGAGAGGTCTCTGCTGGATACCGAGTATCAGCGGACCTCTCTAGCTTTCGTAGTTCAGCGACCCTTTTCTGAATAGAGTCATCATTTTGTCGTAGATTCTGGTCACAGATGCTGTAAGCTTCATCAATCCTTCCTAGATCTACAAGAGTCAAGGCAAGCTCTTCCCAGAATGGAAGAGGCTTAGGGTTGATTGCTACAGCTTTTCGAAGTGCATCTTCAGCTTCCCTGAGTCGACCTACAGAACGTAGGTATCGTCCTAAAGCAAACCATGCGAGCACATCCCGTGGAAAAGTAGCTAATCTCGTTCTGAGGTCTGCTTCGTATATCGCACTGGATGTCTTTGCTGTTGCTGCTATCGTGGGTGTTGAGTCAGAAGACTCCTCACGTTGTATCATTTGTCCTGTGTCCTCCCGGCGGACAGTGCGAACTGGTTGTCAAGGAGAAAGACAACCATTAACGATTCTTCGCGAAGCCGTTATATACCGTGTGTGTATTGTATTCGCATTATATTTTGGTGTCAAAATACGATTCATTTTCCTTTTTTGTAATTTTTAAGGCTTATGATGATTATAATTTGCTATATTAAATAGGATAATGTCTTTATTGGTTAAATTGATATTATGAAACCTAATTTTTTTCTCTATAGTTGAATAAATGTGTGCATAATCCAAAAAATTGTTCGACAAATCGATAATAGATGGCGCGTTTTTAATGAATTCCAGATTTTTGAAGAGGAATGATTCACAACCTAACTAACTTAAGGGATGACTTGGTAAGTTCTTGCATGAACGAAGTTCCTTTTGATTGTCAGAGAGCCTGGGACTATATCGATGAGATATACAAAGAAACAGACAAACCGAGAATGGAAGACTATATCAAAGCCACAGGTCTGGACAGCTTTGAACCAGTAATCGAGGATGATATTTCCCGCCTCTTCAAGGTACTTCTGAATCTTAGTAGGCCAAAGAGAATTTTAGAGATTGGGATGAGCATAGGTTTTTCGACTACAATTCTAGCGCTCGCCGCGAAAAGATTTGGCGGAACTGTGACCACGATTGAAATAAACGAGTCAATTGTTGAAAGTGCTCGAGAAGCTTTCAAAAGAGAGGGGATATCGGACAGTATAGAGATAGTGATTGGTGATGCTAGAAAGATTGTTGCGGAGATGGATTCTGAATCATTCGATGTTGTTTTCCAAGATTCATCTAAACGACTTTACCCAGTCATGCTTGAGGATTGCATCAGGGTCTTGAAAAAGGGAGGTCTCTTCATGATTGATGATACACTGTTTCCGGTCATCAGACCTCCAGACAAATGGAACGAATCTGATAGAGCAATTGACAGATTTAACAGAAACCTCCTGAAACTACAAACCATTAGCACCATTCTTCCAATTGGAGAAGGGTGCACTATCGCAGTTAAGCTATGAGATCAACAGAGCATAATAGAAAATCAGGTCTTGTTGATTGAATCAAAGAGGTTTTAGGACGATATATACCTACTAAGATTAATTGAGGGTGATTACGTTTAGAAAACAGTGGGTCATTCCATTGTCGCTCATTGTGCTTCTGTTATCCCTGATGTTAGTTCCAAATCACACTGTTGCTTTATCTGAACAAACAAATAACTTGAACACTGGACCATTTGTAGACCGTGTTGTCTATAGTGAAATACGAAATCCTGATCAAATGGTGTTGGCTATTCAAAGTGGGTCAATTGATATGAGTCTTGGATCTATAGATCCACAAAATTACTATTCTATACTGGATGCGGATCCTGATATAGACATCTACAGTTATTTGAGAAACGGTTATGGTCAAATATCGATAAACTGCGCTAAGTATCCATTGAATATCATTGGTTTTCGACGTGCATTTGCCTACGCCTTTGACAAGACAGCAGTCAGTGACATTATGGATAACTATTCTATTGAACATGATTCGCTTGTTCCACAATCAAATGCGTGGTGTGCAGAGAGTGATTTCGCTTGGCACTATTACACGAATCAACTAGATATTGGCAATCAAATTCTTGATGACTTGAATTTTGATATTGACCCTGAAACCGGATATAGACTTGCACCAGATGGATCAGCATTTAGTATAATGCTAGACTATACCTTTAATTTTTATTCCGATGACATCGATCCTCATCCAATGCTAATAGCACAACTAGGTAAAGAAGCTCTTCAATCGCTACATGTGAATGTGAAAATCCAATATGTTGATTTTAGCAGTTACGGGATTGATCTATGGGGTTCGTATCGTAACTCTTACGATATGCTATATTACGCTCGGAACTTCAACAATTTTGATATTGAGTGGCTAGCATTCGAATTCTGGGGGGAGTCAGTTGGTGTTCCTTACTGGAATTTGTGTAACTTTAATAATGAAACCTACAACAACTTGCGTGATAAGCTCCTTTACAGTGCAACGTATGAAGAAGTATACGAAGCCGCAGCAGAGATGCAGAAAATCCTACACTACAATGTACCCCGCCTTGTAATATATGAGAACATAGTTTTACAAGCCTACAGAAATGACAAGTTCACTGGTCATGTTTCAGACCTTGGAAACCAAATCTCTGGTCCTTGGACCCTGAGGAAAATCCACAAACTTGATGGAACGCGCGGGGGTACTGTTGTAATTGGCACTCCTTATTATGTAAATAGTTTCAACATCTGGAGCTCTAGTAGTCCAACATCAGCTGCTATATTTCGCGAACTCTGGCCTTCGCTATACATGTATGGTCCAGATTTAACGCCTCAGCCCTATATTGCTGAGAAAATGCTCAAAGAAACACATGCAGATAATCTGGCAGTACCAGTAGGACATACTCGATTCACGTTCGACATCATTAGGAATGCTACTTGGAGCGATGGAGTACCCCTCACAGCAGATGATGTGGCATTTACTTTAAACTACATTATTGAGTCCGGTGCGTATGGTAATCCTGCAGCTGAAAAACTGGAACATCTGTTTGCATTGTATGCTCCAAATCCGCATATGTGTGTGATAGAGTTCTCCAGTGAATCATATTGGCATTTCTCGCATTTTGCATACCAGTATATAATACCGAAACACATCTTCGTGGACAATATCGGATATAATGAATGGGATACTTGGAACCCGGTGTTTGATGCCAACGCACCTCATGTAACAGCTGGTCCATTTCTTTTTACCGACTTTGAATATGGTGAGTACTACGAACTAACAACTTATACTGAGTTTGCGTACTTTGAACCAATCGTATCAGACGATACGACTCCAAGCTCAACTACTTCAATAGCCCCAGTTACTACTCCAACTTCAATAACTGCTATAAATGGTGAACAAATTAGCCCAATCACTTTAGCACCAACATTACTGATAGGATTCTCATCTATAGTGATTATCGTGATGGTTTCAGAGATAATTCGCAATAAGAGCAGAATGAAGACTTAGTTTAATGGACCGTATCGAACATTAGGGCCAAAGAGTGCCGCTCGTAGATGATTGCCTGTATATGATCTCCAAGCTTCACTAATCTCCTCGGGTGTACCTTGAGCTACAACCTCGCCTCCACCATCACCACCATCGGGACCCAGATCAATCACCCAGTCTGCAGTCTTAACAATCTCAAGATTGTGTTCAACAATGATAATTGTGTTCCCTGCATCAACCAAACGATTCACCACTCCGAGGAGGACATGAACGTCTGAAGCTGAGAGCCCGGTGGAAGGTTCATCCATGATATAGAGTGTGTTCCCAGTAGCTTTGCGTGCAAGTTCTGCTGCAAGCTTCATTCGTTGTGCCCCTCCACCAGATAAGGTTGTTGCGGGTTGTCCAAGCTGGAGATATCCAAGTCCAACATCGACCAATGTCTGGAGTCTATCAGCAATTTTCGGAATGTCACCAAAGAACTCTAGAGCTTCATCGATCGTCAGTTCGAGTACTTGGGTGATGTTCTTACCTTTGTATGTCACCTCAAGGGTTTCTCTATCAAAGCGATTACCCTTGCAGACATCACAGGTCATGAAAACATCTGACATGAAGTGCATCTCGACCTGGAGGACTCCGCTGCCTTTACATTTCTCGCATCGGCCATCTCTTGTATTAAAGCTGAAACGTCCGGGACCGAAGCCTCTCCTCTTTGCTTCAGGCATCTTTGCAAACAACTCTCGAATCTCGCCAAATGTCCGGGTATAGGTCGCAGGATTACTGCGAGGTGTGCGTCCGATGGGTGACTGATCTACGAGAATAATTCTATCAATGTATTCAACACCATCGATTGCATCATGGCCGCCTGGAACCATGCTTGCCTTATTGATTCTCTGTGCCAATGCTTTGTAGAGGGTTTCATACGTGAGTGAGCTCTTACCTGCTCCTGACACTCCAGAAACACAGATTACTGTACCAAGTGGAAAATCAACATCGATATTCTTTAGATTATTAGCACGAGCCCCATGAACTGTGATTTTCTGACCATTCCCTCGGCGTCTATTTTCAGGTATTGGAATCTGTTTCGTTCCAGCAAGGTACTGAGCAGTCAAAGATTTCGGATCAGCAAGGACCTTCGCTGGCGGCCCTTCAGCAACGAGCCGCCCACCGTTCACCCCCGCCAAGGGACCCAGGTCGATGAGATGATCTGCTGCTGTGATTGTGTCTCGGTCATGCTCAATGACAACAACAGTGTTGCCAAGAGACCTCAAGTGATAAAATGTTTCAATGAGCTTTCCAATGTCACGCGGATGGAGCCCAATTGAAGGTTCATCAAGACAGTAGAGAACTCCAGTTAGAGCAGAGCCGATCTGTGTAGCTAGTCGGATTCTCTGGCTTTCTCCACCAGAGAGTGTCATGGATGCTCTGTCGAGACTAAGATAGTCGAGTCCAACTGCAAGAAGAAAATTGAGTCGTGCTCGAATCTCTTTCAATACAAGTTCAGCTATCTTGAACTCTCGTTCTGTGAGTGGGATGTTCTTGAAGAACTCAGCTGCACTTTCAATCGTCATAGATGTGATTTCGTCGATTGGTTTACCAGCAACTGTCACTGCAAGACTCTCAGGTTTGAGCTTTCTGCCATTACAAGCTTCGCAGTTTGTCTTTCGAGAGAATTCATTTGCGATACGATTAGCCCACCAACGCTGGTACGATTTTTCACTACTCTTCCCACGGTCAAACATTCGGTCAAGCCATGGAACAATTCCATACCATCTTCTTGTTATTTCCCAAGTCGAATCAGTACCTTGATGGATATAGTGGAGAATATACTCGGGGCGCCCCCAGAGAAGGGCCTCAGCTTGGGATGCATTAAGGTCACTAAATCGGCTTTCTATAGTGAATCCGAGCAGCTCACCCAAGGCAACAATTCGTTCAGTCCACCAAGGACGTTCTCCAGCATTGATACGTCGACTAATCTCATGAAGTGTCATATTCTTGTTTGGGATTACGAGATTGGGATCGATAGACATTGTCACGCCAAGACCATTGCAAACTGGACATGCACCGTCAGGTCTATTGAAAGAGAACGCCTTTGGACCCAATTTCTCATATTGAATTCCACACTTTGGACACATCAACTGCTCAGCAAAAGTTAGATCATCTGCTCCTTCTCGTGACACGATTGCCCTACCATCGCCAGTTTCAAGAGCGGTTTCCAGCGAGCCAATCAAACGTTCTCTGTTCTTTTGATTCAACTCAAGTCTGTCAACAACCACATCAATGTCATGCTTTTTCCTTGCATCTAAATCGACTTGATCGATGTCGATGACCTGTCCGTCAACGCGTACACGTACAAACCCGTTCTTATGGAGACCCTCTAGGCACTCTTCATGTTTTCCTACCTCACCGCAAACGACAGGTGCGAGAATATGAATTCGTTGTCCTCCGTTTTCATCAAGGAGAAGTCGTGCAGCTGATTCAGCAGTGAGTTGCTCCATGGGTAGACCACATTTCACACAATGAGCAATTCCTATGTTTGCATAGAGGAGCCTAAGATAATCGTGAATCTCTGTGCTTGTTGAAACCGTTGACCGGGGATTCTTTGTGCGGCCTTTCTGCTCAATTGATATCGCTGGAGGAAGACCTGTAATCTTCTCAACCTTTGGCTTGTCGAGTCGCCCGAGGAACCTTCGAGCATATGAGCTAAGACTCTCGACATAGCGTCTCTGTCCTTCTGCGAAAATAGTGTCCAATACAAGGGTCGACTTTCCAGAGCCACTGGGACCAGTCACTACTACAAGACGGTCTCGCGGAATGTCTACATCAATTGACTTGAGGTTATGTTCCTCAGCTTTTCGTACACTGATGTAGCCAGTCATTTCGTGGACCTCCCTTCATCTGCAAGGGTAGCGACTGCCCGTTTGGTGGAAGATACCTTATTCGGACTAGCAGGTTCTAGTAGTTCACGGAGATATTGTCCAGTATAAGACTCAGTACATGCAACAATATCTTCAGGGGTTCCTTCTGCAACGAGATACCCTCCATCATCCCCTCCTTCTGGTCCAAGGTCAATGACCCAGTCCGCAGTCTTGACAACATCCAGCTGATGCTCAATGACTAGAACTGTGTTTCCGAGGTCTACAAGTCGGTGAAGGACCTCTAGCAGCTTCTTGATATCTGCAAAGTGTAAACCTGTGGTCGGTTCATCAAGCAGAATTAGAGTCTGACCTGTCGCGGGTCTTGAAAGGAATTTGCTTAGTTTGATTCGTTGTGCCTCTCCGCCAGAGAGTGTGGTTGCAGGTTGTCCTAGTTTGACATAACCCATGCCCACCTCGCACAGGGTTTCGAGCCTTCGATGCACTGAAGGAATTCCCTCAAAGAACTGCACAGCTTCATCGATACGCATGTCGAGAATGTCAGCGATGTTCTTCCCCTTGAATCTCACCTGAAGGGTCTCTTTGTTATAGCGTCGCCCCTTACACTCGCTGCAGGTGACCTGAACGGGTGGGAGGAACTGCATCTCAATGACTTCCACTCCAGCTCCCTTACAGGTCTCGCAACGCCCGCCCTTCACATTGAAACTGAATCGACCTGGTTTGTATCCGCGTATCAGCGACTCAGGAAGACTCGAGAAGAGGTCTCTTAATGGAGACCACAGACCCACATAGGTTGCAGGATTAGAGCGAGGTGTCCTTCCAATAGGACTCTGATCAATGACAATTACCTTGTCCAGTTGCTCAACACCCACAATCTCATCAAACTTACCAGGTTTAGCTTCAGCATTGTGGAATCGTCGTGCAAGCTCTCGCTGAAGTGTTTCAACAATCAAAGAGGATTTCCCTGAGCCTGAGACCCCAGTTGTCGCAACAAACATCCCAAGAGGTATTCGTATGTTTAGGTTCTTCAGGTTGTTATGTTTGCACCCTCTGAGTTCAATGAAACGTCCGTTTGGTTGTCTTCGATCTTCTGGAACTGGTATCCTCTCATCACCCCTGAGATACCGAGCAGTGATGGACTTCTTTGATTTCAAGACATCATCAAGAGTTCCACAATCAACAACC
>JAEORI010000053.1 GCA_016840965.1 Candidatus Thorarchaeota archaeon
ACTGTAGAAGCCACTAGTACTTTTTGTTTCATTCCGCTGCTATAGCTCTCGAGTAGGTCATTTTGTCTACCTTCAAGTCCCATCAAAGCGAGGAGACTATCAATCCGCTTGTTCAATACTTTCCCACTCATGTCATTTAAAGCACCAATGAATTCAAGAAACTCCACGGCTGAAAGTTTTGAGTAGAGTCCTGGAGTTTCTGGAAGTAGTCCTGTCACCGACTTTATTTCATTGCGTTGGGTACTGACATCAAAACCACATACTGTGGCAGTTCCACTTGATTGTCTAAGAAGTCCTGATAGAATGCGAACTGTTGTTGTTTTGCCAGCTCCGTTCGGTCCTAGGAAACCAAAAACACTTCCTTTGCGAACTGCTAGATCCAGATCTTTTAACGCCACAACTGAACCGAAATTCTTTGACAATCCATTTGTTTGAATTTCAATACCATCCGACAACAAAACAACCCCAGAGTATTCAATGACTCAAAGTCATATGAATGTAATTGACTACGTAGACTTTAAGATTCATTTCAGCATAACTTGATTGAGTGGTTTTAGATTTGACACAAGTCATCAGCAAATGTGGCAACATATGTTCTAGTTGTCCTTGGGGTGTATGGATTAGAAACAACAAAACACAGGAAGAGTGGAATTCATTTGCGGTAGATGTGAAAAGGTATATTGGATACGCCCCTACAAAGAATCCCTGCCATGGCTGTCAGACGCCGAATGAACATCTTTCCAGGGATGTAGGAGTTCATAATTTCCTTCGAGGTTGCTCCGCCCGCAAGTGCGCTTTTCATAACAACTTTAGGAATTGTGCTTATTGCTCTAGATATCCTTGCGACAAGATCAACGCTCTGAATCTAAGTAATAGTCGAGAAACCGCTGAAAAACGAATAGGCGAACCTTTTCCGGATGATAAGTATCTAGCCTTCGTTCGAATATATGAAGGAAAGAAGACACTTGATGAGATACGCAACGGTCTTTGCTCGGACCAAATTCAAGAAGTCACGACAGTTGACAAAAAACCCCCTTCGATTGTTCCCTTTCCAAAACTCAAGAAAAAAACCAATATGTACAAGTCGCTCCATGATGCACTTGCGAAAATAATATCATCCGACTTAGGATTGGTTGATACAGACACATTAGCGGGGCAGGAGATGCTCAAGAACCGTCGAGCAGTTCTTCTGCGGCTATTATGGATAGTTGCAAACCAAGGTTCCATTGATGGTACTCACCTTTCAGTTGACTCAATTGCCATTAATACGCATAAGAAGGGAACTTCAGGATTCCCAACGACAGAGGATGGATGGAAAAGATGGTTGGAAATCATTTCAAAAGCCGGGATTCTTGGAGAAATGGAATATGCAGATATTAACAAAAAAATCCTCATCAGTCCGATTGGCTGGCTAAGAGACAGAGTCCCAAACTCCAATGAACCTGCTTGGTATCTTAGAGTTACTCTTGATGAAGATCTTGGAGGGGCTGTGGTTCTGAAAATATTGAAACATTATGTTTCGCAAATCGATAATGAATATGGTAGGAAAGCATATTCTAAATTCATGAAAGCTGATATGCAATTTCTTCTAGATAAAGAATGAGCGTGAGGAGAAAAAATAGAATCTTTCTCCTCTTATTACTCAGACTGTGATTTAAGCTCCCCAATTGTACCTTAGGGTCAGATCAATGTCTACAGTCCAGACACTAGTCTTTGAAGTGGCTTCGAACCAAATTACCCAGACGTAAGTGTCAGAATAATTGTTGAGATCGAACCAAGATGAAACCGAATTTGTATAATCTCCTTCTTCCACTAAGTAGGAATCGAGACCAGCCCAAGTCGTGATGGAATCAAATGTTGTTTGGTCTATACTATATATTGCGAAATGCACTGTTACAGACACCACATCTACTCCTGTATCATCAACACTGATATCGAATTGAACATCTGGAGCTGTGGACGTCTGAGTTTCAAAACTGGAAACAGTGAATTCATCATAATAATATGTGCTGAAGAGATCAATGTCTGTATTGTTGGAAGATGCTAAAGTCCTCTCACCATATGTCGCTCCGGTAAAACCACCGAAGATACTCAAGACACCTCCCATCAAAATCAAGGCAATGATCACCATTCCAATAATGAGCAAGACACAGATGATTGCCCCTATTTTACAGCAATCTGAGCCCATTGAGCTCTTTTTAGGTGCTGGTTGATAGGGATCTGAAGCAGGCATAGGAATCTCAGTCATAGTAATCCTCTCAAAAGCTGCTACATCTACACCTTATTTCAATTTCTCAGAGCTATTGTTTTCGAACATTTCAATGACTATGATTAAATTCAACTAGCTTCATCACTTGCTACATGCCAATTTCTAGAGTCGCTAGGATTTTTGATGCCCTCAACAAAATGAGTGACAGTGAGAGAAAGGAAAAGATAGCAGGATACTTGAAAACCTCCTCTCTTGATTTTATTGGAGTGGAGTTACCTGACATCCACAGAACGGTGAAACAAAACATCAAAGGTTTGAAGTTAAATGAATTACCCATTATCATGGAGGGGCTATGGAAGATCAGAACCTGCGAAACCAGACTTGCAGCTATTGATGTGCTAAAGGATTATGCTAAGAATGGATCAGTAGAAATCACAATGGATTTCGCTGATAAGTGGATTGACGATGCAGACACCTGGGCCATTGTCGATCCATTATGTTCCCCTTGTATTGGTTCTTTGATTCTCCGCGATGCCAAGGTTGAGGATACATTGAGATCCTGGCGAACGTCTAGGAATTTCTGGAGACGAAGATCGTCAGTCCTCCCATTTCTGTATTTAACATTGAAGACAAAGTTCAAACCTGAATTCAAAGACAAGATACTCGATGCAGTGTCCCCTCACATTTCAGACAATGAGTTCTTTGTAGGAAAGGCTGCAGGGTGGGTGCTTCGTGAGTTGAGTAAAAGAGATCCTGACCTTGTGAGGAAGTATTTTGAAGAGAACCGTGAAAGGATGACCAAACTCGTCATCCGAGAAGGTTCAATGAAACTGTGAATTCAGTCCTTCAAACGACCTAGAACCCTGTTCTTTGCAGTCATGGGTTGGACTTTACCAAGAGAGATTTCTTTTGCTTTGTGGAACTGACTAAAATCTTTGAGTCCGTGAACCAGTCGTTCTAACCCTTTTTCATCTTTCCAGAAATCATTTTCAAGATGAAGCGATAGAATTTCCATTCTATTTTCATTTCTGTAAACTTTCGCATCCACTCTACCAACAAGATTACACCCATCAAGTATTGGGAGGACATGATAGCCATACTTTCGTTCAGCCGCTGGAACATACGACTCCAATTTGTATTCGAAGTCCCAGATATTAAGAGGGTAGTGCCTTTCTCTCGTGATATTATCAAATGGACTCAGGAACTTAACAGGCTCTATAGGTTCATTTGGTTCTGTCATCATCAAGCGCTTGACATTCTTGCTCAATATGTAGTATTGACCTTTCACACCTTCAATCGCTACTCTTTCCAATTTCCCTTCAGTGACTAGTTCATCCATGTATCTCTCGATTGCAGGTTTCCGACCTTCCCAGAGAAACTGAGCTGGCCAGCGTCCCAGATAGGTGCGGATATCTTGATAGTTTCCAAGTCCCAATGACCCAAGAGTGGTTTCAACTACAAACCGAGCTAGATCCGATTCAGCCATGGGACTAGAATCGATATTAGCTGGAAGTACCCTCTCAGTCAGATCATAATACTTTTGAAAATTCTTTCTGAATGCAATCAGGATTTGTCCTGTATAGTGAAGATATTGCATTGACCTACTCTCGATAGACCCTCCCCACCCTAAGCTCTTGCCCTTGAAGTCTGAGCTTGATGTCACACCATTCTTCCTGATGTATTCGAATACTTCTTTTACTGTGTCTTTCATCTTCACGCCAAATCTTTGATAGTATCCCTTAGTTGTACTTTGGACATGCTCCATTTTCCTGGCGTAGAAGGGATAGGTTTCTATTGGTATAAGACAGAGGGCATGAGACCAGTATTCAAAGAGTTTACCACTTTCGAGGTACTTCCAGATTTCTCCCTCTTTGAACTTCGGAAACCTATTGTATACAATCAGGTTGTGACTCCGTGAAACAACAGACATCGTATCAATCTGAATACTATGAATTCTCTTCGCGACACCTAGGACTGACTTTGAGGGATTCTCAGTTCGAAGACCTTGGACATCCAGGATGAATCTTCTTGCTGTGTCAGAGGAGACCTCTATCATGACAAACTTGTCATTTACTTCTCCCTGATAACATCATCTCTCAAGATTAAGGAGCTAAGCGACAAGACGCCGCTTAGAATATCCTCTATTGTTGAAATTGATACTCATGAGGCTGCACGGGTTCCAGACTTACGCTGTTGGAGTAAAATGACTATCATGAGCACGAATACCACTCCGATTAAAGCAAATATTATCAGAGTCGAACCATCTACCGGTGTGGGTTGAAAAGGTCCTGCTGATTCAAGAACAGCAACCCTGAAAGTTGCTGTTAGAGTATTGCCCTCGTTGTCAGTCACTGTGACATTCAAGTTATACCCACCAAGAGCTAGAGTAACTCTGTTTGTCACAAGTCCATTTGTGATTTCGAAATTCTCATCGTCGTTA
>JAEORI010000359.1 GCA_016840965.1 Candidatus Thorarchaeota archaeon
AATATTTTCGAGCGTAACACCACCATCGACTGCAATTCTGACTTCAGGTTTATGTTCATCAAGAAGAGACCGAAGAGCTGTTATTTTTTTAATAGTTGAAGGAATGAATTTCTGACCTCCAAATCCTGGGCATACACTCATCAAAAGAACTGAATCAATGAGATCCAAAACTCCCTCAACAGTGCTAATGGAAGTAGCTGGATTCAAAGTTATACCTGCTTTTGCACCTAGATCAACAATGAGTTGAACTGTTCTGTATACGTCATATGAAGCTTCTACGTGTGGATAGATGATATCTACTCCAGCATCAATGAACTTGGGGATGTACTCTCGTGGATTTGTGATCATCAAATGGGCGTCCAGAGGCACCTCAGTTATAGCCTTCATCTGTTTTGCTACCCATGGTCCAAAGGAGATGTTTGGCACAAAATGGCCATCCATGATGTCAAGATGGAAATAGTCAGCTCCGCCTTTCTCAGCTGCTTTGATAGCTGTCTCAAGATTGGAGAAGTTTGCAGACAGTATTGATGGTGCAAGAAGAGGTTTCATGGCTAGCACTCCTATTAATCAGTGGTTTTTAATCTTCGCTAATTTTGGATTGAATTAAATCTGTTACTTGCTGAACATTCTCATGCTTAATTTGAAAGATAATTCCTCCTTCCATTAATGGACTGCTACCTTTGACCAAACCATTCCATGCATTCTTGAAGGTGATGAGAATACTTTCAATAAAGCTGTCATCTCTCGGTGATCTGAATGCGGTTAGCAAGAGCCACAAGAAGAAGAGTAGTGTTGGTACTACTTTCGAACCATGGTAAACAATTTGCCATACTGGACTCCAAGTTATGGGGTGAACACTTGGACCAGCGCCTGAAAGAAATGCGACAATAGGAATCATAGGCAAGCTCATCAATAGGACAATCATCAGAGGGATCCACCGGCCCTTGTCCTCAGGTCGACCCCGTATCCAAGCTAGCACCAAAAGTGGGAGAATAAAGGTATAGTGATGTTCCCAAACATCTGTCATTATGAAAAAATAGGATATTGAGAACAGACTAGCACATGTCCACACGTCGCGTGAGTACAATGTTGCAATACTCGCCAGCATTAAGAAAATCCCAATAAGGAAACCAGTAATGATACTGAAGTCATTGGTTGATTCACCGAGCAAATAGTAAATCAGCATCTTTAATGAATGACTCCCTACATAACCGGATAGGTAAATTGTACGGGCAGTATTGAATCCGAGAAAGAATTGGAGTGACTCCAAACCCGCTGGGACAGCAACAATAGCAATGACCGTCACGACGATAGCCATCAAGACCGATCTGGCTTTTCCTGCGCCTAATAGTACAGGAGTGATAAAGAAGGGAATCAATTTAGTAAGTGAACTTGCTATCCAGAGGATTGTCATGGTCCATTTTGTATTCTGCCCATTAACAAACGATGGAGTGGTAAGCGCAAAAAACATCAAAATCGCAGCAAAGAGAGTAACTTGTCCTAGAAAGAGCTCGATGTAAATTGGTGTGAACATAAACCACATCCCCATCGCGATGCGGCTTTCCCAACCAGGTCTATTCAGCTTCTTGGCGAGAGATCGAGTTCGTAACGCAGCCAACCAGACTGAAATTGTTAATATTCCAACCCAGAGCCAATATGAGATGGTAGGGGTTGTCAGATTAAGAAGAACGCCAAAAGTGTACGCAAAATAGGGGAGGTATCTATAGGGATAAAGATAGGGGACAACTAGCGGGTCTGGTATTACATAACAGTCGAGACCATTCAAAACATTATTTCCTGCTTGATAGTAAGAGAAAAAATCAGCACCTTGGCCAACCAAGTAATTCGTATCATAAAAGAGTGGATTTAACAGACCCGTCTGAAGCGAGGAGATGAAGGTTATATGAATGACAATGGCAATTATCAGAAACCCCCAACTAATCCAGCTTCGTATCCATCCTTCCATGGGCAGCGCAGAGTCCTCATTTCTTAAGGGTTTTACTCCGCATCCTATGATGTCTACTTATTAAAAATACTGTAAATAAACAAAGAAAGATTGAACCAAAAATACTAGGTATTGTCCAATCTATTGTGAAATACCACGCTCTGATGATGTCGACAGGGACCATTACAGCAATAGGAAATAATCTGATATTAGGACTGAATTCTGGAACTCCATTCCAGTTACTATATTCGTATGCGATTGTGATATAGAGAATCTCTCCTTGTTCTACATCAAATGGAAATGGTTCCAGTAGTGAGTTGCAAATTTTGAAAACTTTCGTGACGTTTGTATACCGTTCGTTCTCATCAACCGTGTGCTGCTTCACCTCAATCCAAGAGAGATTGTCTAGAGATAATAAAAGTCCAATTATATTATTAAGCTGCTCTGATTGAGGTAATTCTCCATACCAAGTATACTCAACCTTTAGGCAAACACCCAACAAATCAGGTTTTATTGTAGCATTATTCAGGCTGACATAATATCCAGCTTCTAATGGTGCTTGAGCAATGATTGTTTTATTCTCAGCCATGCACTGAATGCTGCTACATAAAATCAATCCAATAATCAGACACGAAGCCAGAAATGCTGTACCACTTCGCATGGAATGCCCCACTCATTCTAAAACACTGTAACTATTGATTTATCGATTGTTAGGATAGTGTACTAATTCTTGCGACGTTTGATCTCATCCTGAATCTCTTTTAGCTCTGTGAGCGCATCCAAGGGTGTTGTCCTATCAAGATCCATATGCTTGATTCTCTCTACCACAGGATCATCAATGACCAACGCCTCAAGACTTGCCTGTTCAGTATCCTCAAAGTCTGCATCGGATAAGTCAATCGCACTGACATTCTCCTTCTCAAGTTTTACAAGTAACTCCTTCGCCCTTTTGACAACCTGATTCGGAACACCAGCAAGTGCTGCTACATGAACTCCGTAACTTCTGTCTGTTCCCCCATCCACTATTTTGTGGAGGAAAATAATCGTGTCACCAGTTTCCTTTGCTAGTGTGTGGACATTCTTGACACCGTGATATTGCTTAGCCATATCCGTGAGTTGGTGAAAGTGAGTTGCAAATAGAGCACGTGTCTTCATTTGCACTATACGCTCAGCCACAGCCCATGCCAGTGCCATTCCATCAAATGTAGAAGTGCCTCTTCCAATCTCATCTAGGATGACCAAGCTCTTCTCAGTGGCATTGTTTAGAATGTTTGCAGTTTCTACCATCTCAACCATAAACGTACTCTGCCTTGCTGTCAGATCATCAAAAGCCCCCACTCGCGTAAATATCCTATCAACAAGACCTATCTCTGCGCTCTTCGCTGGTACAAATGAGCCCATTTGTGCTAGCAAAACGATGAGTGCGCATTGACGCATGTAGGTACTCTTCCCTGCCATATTTGGTCCCGTCACAATCATCAGAGTGGTTCCGCCATCACCTATCTCAATACTGTTTGGAACAAACTCATTGGGACCGAGCATGACTTCCAATGATGCATGCCTACCATCAGTGATTCTAATACGAGTGCCTTCAGTCACCTTCGGCTTAGAGTATCGTCTCGTGACTGCAACATCTGCTAATGAAACAAGAACATCTGCAACAGCAACAGACTCTGAGTCCTGTCGAAGAATCGTAGTAACGTTTCTCACTTCTTCCCGAAGACTCTCGTAAATCTCGAACTCAACCTTATTGATGCGTTCTTCACCTGCAAGAACGGTAGACTCTTTCTCCTTCAACTCAGGCGTGATATATCTCTCTGCATTTGCCAACGTCTGTTTTCGCTCATATTCGGAAGGGACCATGTTGAGATTAGCCTTTGTTACCTCTATGTAATAACCAAAGACCTTGTTGAAGCCAACCTTCAAGGTTTTGATGCCTGTTCTTCGCCTTTCAGATGCTTGAAGTGATGCAATCCATTTTTTATCAGATGCAATCGTATCTTTCAACTCATCTAGTTCCACACTGAAACCTTTGAGTATCATCCCTCCATCTCGTACCGATACAGGGGGGTCATCAACAATAGCATCCTTGAGTGTTTTGTGTAGGCTTGTTAAAGGATCAATAGAGTTCGCAGCGGTTTTCAACAGTTCGCTCCTACAATCGATCAAGGATTTTTTGATCTTCGGGATTTTTACCAACGCGTATCTCAATGCTAGAAGGTCTCTTGCATTCGCTGAGCCAAAGACAATCCTACTTGTAATCCTTTCGAGGTCTCCAACATCTTTCAGGCTCCCAGATATCTCCTTACGATTGAGTGCATCTCTTGCGAGTTCTTCAATTGCATCTTGTCGTAACTCAATCTCTTTTGTTTCTTTTAATGGCCTCAGCATCCATTGTTTTAGCTTTCTTTTTCCCATTGGAGTTACGGTCTTTGAAAGGACAGACAAGAGAGTTCCACGAGTACTTCCATCTCTAGCGTTCTTTATGAGTTCCAGATTGCGTTGTGTTGTCGCATCAACAATCATGTGATTTTCTACATTATAGGTCCGAATGCCTGATACAGTGACTACTCCCGTTTTATGAACCTCGTTCAGATAAGCAAGTATTGCGCCTGCTGCACCAAGAGCAACACGTTTCTCACTCAATCCATATCCATCGAGTGTAGTGACTCGGAACTGTTCTTTGATTCTCTCTTCTGCAGTCCGTGCGGAATAATCTGTATCGTTCCTGAATGTGATTCTAATATTCAGTTCTTCTAGTTTCTTTCTCAGTTTTGATTTCTTCACTGAGTCAGGCAAGAGCACTTCTGATGGCGTGAACTTGCCAATCTCATTCACTGTCGTTTCACTCTCAAGGGTTGCTTTGAACTCAGAAGCAAGATATTCTCCAGTTGATACATCTACAGCTGAAATCCCAATCAGATCCTCGTGTTGCACCAAAGAAACTAGGTAATTGTTGGTTGTGTCGTCTAGCATCGTCGTTTCGAGAACTGTGCCAGGAGTGATCACACGGACTACATCTCGCTTAACTAATCCTTTAGCTTGAGAGGCATCTTCCATTTGTCTAGCAATCGCAACAGTATAGCCAGCTTGAAGGAGCTTTGCGATATATGTGTCAACTGAATGGTTTGGCACACCGCACATTGGCCATTTGTCCACTCCTTCTCCCCTTGCTGTAAGTACAATATCCAGAATTCTACTAGCAATCTTGGCATCCTCATTGAACATCTCATGAAAATCTCCTAATTGATACATCAGTATACAATCGGGATATTGTCTTTTCAACTGAAGATATTGCCTTTGCATTGGGGTCTGTTTACTCACTCTTGCTCCCTGCTAATCATTTCAGCGCTTGACTCTCTAATAATCGCATCGACAAAATCATTCCGGTTGACTTTTCATGAAACGAATAAAGAATGTCCCTAAGTGGACAAATATCCTTTCAATTTGCAACTTACAGTCCATGATTTTATTCTTGAAGTTACAAATCATTATCGGATAATATTTCTAGGTTAAAAGGAATAATTAAAGTGTCCCTTTAAAATCAATAAACAGTGTCAGGGTGCAACATTTGAGAACAAGAATTCTGGGATTGTCTGGTAGTCCAAGAACTAGTAGTAATACTGCAATACTTGTGGAAACAGCTCTTCAGGCTGCCGAAAGAGAAGGTGCAGTCGTAGAGTTTATCGATTTATCTTCTCAAAACATTAAAGCATGTGAGCACTGCTGTAATTGTTCCAAAGAAGGCAAGTGCAAGCTCGATGATGACTTGAATAAGATCGCCGAAACCATGAAGGCTGCAGATGGAATCATCATGGGGTCTCCTGACCATTTTGCTTCTGTTGCTACTCCTTTGAAAAATCTAATGGATCGCACTGGAAGATTTCTTCATTTAGAGGGAAAAGTTGCTGCTGGTATCGTAGTAGGTCGTCGATCCGGGTTAGATCTTGCTTTATCTCATCTTCTGTTCTTCTTATTGGTGAAAGAGATGATTGTACCTGGTGCAATCTACTGGCCAATTGGATTTGCCCTGAATGCTGGTGATATCAGAGCAGATACCGAAGCTCTATCAATGGCCACTCAAATTGGAAAACGAGTAACTGTTCTAGCAACAACCCTAGTTCGAAACCCAATGCCCTGGGCTCATGAACCTCGTCCATCAGGCCAAAAGGTTCGCTTTGGAGATGAGTGGAAGTAATCATCTCATGGCGTTACAGTGGAAGTAGTTTCATACTTGCTTGGGCATGATGTCAGTATATCTGTTGCATGAATAAGATTTGCAGATTGTAATGTACCAATAGCAACAATATCTTGGCCATCTATCAGGTTAGGTGTTTCACCAAGAAGCAATACAGTGATTGTGTGGTTCTCCCCTTGCATAACAAGCGTGACGTTTTGAATCGTTGTGCTCAATGACCCTGCAAGATAAGATCCCTTAACCTGTACTGTTCGACCCATGTATGAATTTGGGTCTTCAACGACTTGATCTACACTGAGGTACGGATCAACAAAGAGATTCAACATAGCAAATGCCACGAATCCAATTGTCGCAACCAAGATGATTGCTACAGCTGCCATTCGTGTTCTCTTGTTCATATCTATTGATCTCCTTCCACTTGCGATTCCAAAATCTTTAGTTGTTTTTCAATTCCTATCATCCTTAATAGGAGATACACCAAGAATACGAAGATCCCGCCCCAAAAGGTTACGGCCACTACAAATAGTTCAATCTGTTGCATTTCATTAACTCCTTGACATCCTTATTCTCATCAATTTTTCGTGCGCTGTATCAACCTTGTATGTCAAATCTATCAAAATCAAGGCTATCATCGTAACAGCAATCATAGACACCATCAATGTCATAGCATGTTCGATTTCCATCTGAAGCCCTGTAGGCTCAATGACAATTGGGTGCAGTGTCTCCCAGATCCGAATTGAAAGATAGCTCAATATTACCATCGGGAACGCTATGATTCCAAAGATAGAACCAAATTGGGCCTTGGACTCTCGGTCACTAACCGAAGCTCGGTATGCAAGGATACAGGCATACGCTATCCATAAAATGAGCGTTGTTGTTTCACGTGGATCCCAATTCCATGGAGTTCCCCATGCTGCATCAGCCCACATCATCCCTGTGAGGAGCGTGATTGTTGTGAATAACAGTCCTAATTTGAGTGATGCCGCTCCCAAAATGTCATACTTCAGATCACCCCTCAATAAATACATAGCACCGCATAGAAGTGTTCCGCCAAAAGCTCCATAGGCTACAAGTGCTGGGGCAACATGTTGAAAGAAAATCCGGATATATTCCAAGAGTTCTGCTTCTGGTGGTGCAAAAATCCATGTCATATAGACATATAGAAAGGATACAGCAGCAGTGATTCCAAGGAACATTAATCGGTTTCTGCTCAAGTTCATTCAACTCGAATTGCTGGCAAATTTTATAGTTTGCAATATGAAGGTTGCGCTAACGACGAAGATTCATGGTGAAAGTGCAAAATGGAAAACTGATGCTGAAAGTGTCAACATAGCTATCAGATGGGCGGCTAGTATTTCAAATATTAACACAACTGGAATTAGACCTGGTCCTAAAACAATAATTTTTGTTATCTCTATCAGTAGCATCAAACCAGATGTTGCCGTTGGAAAATATACAAGGGGAAACACAGTTGCTTTCGACTCTGATGGCATTGTAAGAGCTGATGCCATTGAACCAACAGCAGCTAGATCTAATGTTCCAACAAGAAATGTTGCAACTGCCAGGGGTAAGTCATTCATGATTGAGAATCCAAATAGAACAGTTATAATTGGGACTAAGAAGATCTCTACTAATCCCATTAATAGAAATCCATAGATCACTTTCCCCAGATACACAGACCATGCTGGTATTGGTGCAGTGGCTAGTCCTCGCAACGTGCCGGTTTCGGACTCGGAGAGAAAAATTGGCGCAAATCCAAACATACCTGTAAAGAATATAATAACCCATAGCAGAGCACTTCCAATTTCCTCTGAAACTGAGCCTCCGGTCACTACTGCAAAAGAAAACGCAAGCACTGCGATAAGTGCAAAAAGGAACATCGAGAATGCTTCAAACTTTTTACGAAATTGAGTAATGATGTCTTTTTTTGCGATTGCCAATGCTGCGCTCAAGCCAGATGTCATTCACTCACCTCAGAGAGTCTGATCAAATTCAGAGATTGGACCCTGGCTTACCACCACGCCTTTTCTAAGAGTTACAAATTCATCACACAAAGCTGCTCCGAGAGCTAGATTGTGTGTTGTTACAATGGTAGTTCGTAAGTCCCTGTACTCGTTTAGATATTCCCAAAAGTCTTCAGTTGTATCTTTATCAAGTCCACTAAATGGCTCGTCTAATAGCAGCAGTTCTGGATTGTGTATCAAACTTCGGACTATATCGAGTCTCTTTTTGAGTCCTGTTGAGAGGTTCTTCACAGGTTCTTGAAGCCATGTCTTAATTCCGAACCTTGATGCTAAATCATTAAGTTGAGATTCAAAGAAATCAGATGACAGTCCGAACAACTTGGAGTAGAACCAAAGGTTCTCGATGCCAGTTAGTTCCTCATAAAGAAGTGGCTTATCACCAACCAAACCGATGCGTTTCTTCACTTCCTCTGATTCTTCCTGAGGGTCAAAACCCAGTACGGAGATTCTTCCTCCATGTGGTCTAAGAAGGGTTGATATTACACGCATAAGCGTTGTCTTTCCTGCCCCATTGGATCCAAAAAGACCTTGAATACCATTTGTCGAAAAACTAAGTGATACATCCCTCAGAGCCACTCTATAACCATACCGTCTTGTTAGTTCAAATGTTTCAATGGCTTTTGTCAATGGGAAGTTCACCTTTATACTCAGCTGAACGCTCTTGGCGCCCTTATTTAATGTGATGGATGGGTGGTACGGAAATTTTTATCATTCTGGATTATCTAATTCCATTACAGTTGTTCACATTTTCAACCTAGTCCCATCAGACTCATGAATAAATCCTCAATATTGAGAACTTTGATGTTAACTCCTCGTTTTTTGACAGCGTCCAAGAAATTGAGCTTGCAGAATACACATGACGAAACGATTGTTGTAGCGCCAGTTTCAAGAGCCTGGTTCAGTCTTCGTGCAGCAACATTAACCGCATTTTCCCCAAATCCTGCTTTGAATCCTCCTCCAGCTCCACAGCAGACAGAGTTTTGCCTATTCCTTTCCATCTCAACGAATTTGAGACCAGGAATGCTCTTTAAAATCTCTCGTGGGGCTTCGAACACTCCGACATGACGACCAAGGTGGCAAGGATCGTGATAGGTCACAGTTTCAGGATAACTTCCTTTCCATTCAAGTTCGCCCTTCTTCAACTTTAGAGCCAGAAACTGAGTAAGATGTTGTGTGGAGAATGGTAAAATTCCGTGTCGTTCTCTGTAGAAGCGAGGCCAATCTAGTGTTGTTGTCCTATAGCAACCCGAGCATGAGAAAATAACATGTTTAATACCCCGAGCCTTCATCTGTTCAACATTATGTAGGATGAACTTCTCTGTTTCAAGGGTACCAATGTAATCCACCTCACCATCTTCAGCCTCTTCATATACTGGTCGAGTTACTTGTCCTGTTCGAATCAGCGGACTACAGCAGCAGTATTCATCAGCACCGAGAATCTGCGGCTCTATACCAAAATAATTCAACATGCGAAGAGTTGCATCTGCGATTTCAGGTCTTTTGTACGATGCTGTACATCCAACAAAATAACCCCACTCTGAATCATCTGAGATTCGTGTGTCTGGTTTGACCCAAGAGCCTCGTTCCTTTGGGTCTTCACCAAATACATTGTTGTGCTTCAGCGCCAAATCTCCCATGACGTGAAGCTTTCCGTATGGTCCTTTCCCCAATTCTACAAGTTTCTTCCTTACGTCCTCAATAATTCTAACATATGGGACCTTGATAGGGCAACGCTCTACACATTGTTCACAAGTACTGCAAGCATAAACTGCTCTAACGAAACTATCGTCCACAGGAAGGTTCTTTTCAACATATGAACGCAAGAGGCGAAGTCTCCCACCAGCAAAAAATGCTTCAGATTGAAACTCCTCGTAGCTAGTACATGTCCATCTACAGGTTGAGCAATTACTACAAAGGACAATCTGATCCGGATCGACATCAAGTTCTGACGTAAAGAATCTCTTCATTAGATACTTCCCTCCTGATATGCAACCGGAATTTGGAGAATGTTCTTTGCTCGTCGCAATATTGCCTGCAATCTTCGAAAATGACCATTCATAGTGAACATTAGATTTAGCCGCGTATATGACATATTACAATGGGTCAACTTGTCTGGGTTCATTATCCCTTTTTGATCCCATTTCTCTCTAAGTTCTTTATACCGTTTGTAATCATCTGGCTGATATCTTTTAATATAGACTGTGTTTTGGAGACCTAGTGTATACAAAGTTCCTCCAAGTTTGTACATCATTTTTACTAATTTATGCAGCATTGACTTTCCAGCCATGAAATGCATCCAATGTCTATGGTCTGAAGGAGCAAAAGCGCATAGTCTAGCTTTTGATGATCCACCAAGAACCAGATAGAAGCACGAGTTAATTTTGAAGCTGTTCGTGATTTTATACATCCTTTTCACAATGGGCTCAACATGCTCCAATGGGACCCAAAAATTCTGCATCGATAATGTTGGAACCTCTAATTTTAGTTTCATTTCAACAATATACCTATCATCCCAGTTTTTCTGATAATAGTCCTGCTGCATTTCATGACCACCAGCGACTTCGAAGATTCCACGTGCGGTCTTTATTGATTCAATTACCTCATCAGAGGTTCCACTATATGTGACCATGATAAAGAACAGACCTTTTGTGTTCGGGGGAAGGCCTCCCTGTATTCGCCACTCATATTCAAAATCAGTGAGTCGAAGATAGATTGGTTGTGTCTTGGTCTTACTAAGTCGAGTGAGAACATCTATTGCCCTTCCAAGCTCATCAAATGCAAACATTAGTCCCTCTGTTGATTCTGGAATTGGAATTACTTTCAACTTAATCGAGGTGACGACTCCAGCAATTCCGGAAGTCCCATAAAAGGGCAACATGTCTTCACCAGTCACAGTTTCAACTGTGCCGTTAGGTCTCACCACTTCCATTTCTAGTATATTCTCAATCATTGAACCATACTTTGGAGTACCAATACCTGCCTTTCCACCAATTGCTAACCATCCTGCAAGTGTGGACGCTACACTACTCTGTGGCGCTACTGGAGTTGTAAGTCCATGTTTTCTCAGCTCATTATTCAGAATCTCCCAAACTGCCCCAGCTTCAACTTTTATCCACTCTTCTTCTTTGTTAACTTCTTTGATTTTGTCCATTCGCTTGGTATCAATCACGACACCGCCTCTTGTGGGACTTGCTGAACCATAGTAGCATGTCCCTCCACCTCTTGGAATGGTTGGAATGTTATTGTTTGAAGCGAAATTCATGATGGCTGAAACTTGTTCATTAGTTTCTGGCCACGCCACAAAATCAGCAAGCCATTTCTTTTTCCATCTATAGTGATAATAAGGAATACCTGTCGTGTCTCCACTTGCAGAAAGACGTTCTGCCATAAGATTGCTGACCCACGAAATCCCTGATAATTCTCTGATTGGCTCTGTCGCATTCAACCTTAACCACCTCTAAGCAATGTACTGAATATATCCCATAGCAAAAACTATAGTCCAGCATATCGCCGCTACTAATCCTGGAATATGTGTTCTAATGCCTGAAATTCCAGTGAGGAATGCACCAATCCCAGAAATGTACCCTAATGTTCCCAGACCAATATGAATCAAATGAAATAGGTCAGCTCCACCAGCTCCGAGAAGTGTGCCAGTAAGAGGTAATATAGTCAAAATATTGATGGTCGTTAGTAATAGTGATAGACCTGCACATAGACCATGAGCAAATGTGTATTTTTCCTTTGAAACATAATATAATGCTGTTCCAGTATAGAGAAGAATTAGGGCTGGAAGTCCCAAGATCACAGTCATGTGTATATTATCAAACTGTAAAACTTGGAATAGATTGGTTGATTCATGGGATGTCATCTATTTTCCTCCTTGAACGGAATAAGTTGTCTTTGAAGAATAAAGTTGAAACAAAGAATAATATCGGCATTCCGAGAATGCAAAAAAAATCCTATAGATTGGATAGAGCTTGAGAGAAATTCCATTATCTCCTGATTAATCTGGAAAAATCGGATTATAGGTAAATGGGTCAAGCTTTAATCAACTCCAACCAAATTCATGCCTCCTTCAATGGAAGATCTTTCTAAAGAGTCTCAGAAATGGTGTTCCTATTGAAAGCACAACAGTAATTGGAATCAGGTTTACAAATTCAGATACCACAAATCCCGCAAATATTCCAACTATGAACCATACCAAGAAACTGGCTATATCATTCACGAAAACCCAAGGGACATATGCTTGAATTATCGAAGGTACCAAAATACCTGCTAGCCACACCACAATTGGTGCAACTAATCCAGCTATAAGCATAATTAGTATATTCAACCGAACACTAAGGACCAACGGTCCTGGGAAGACTTTATGCGAATTGAGAAATCCCTTCTTGTCTGTTTTCCGTTTGAGATTAGACATCTTTGTGAAGTTCTCTTTTCCGTAGAAACTTCTAGAATGAGCCGCGTTCCACATGCCTATTGAATATGCTCTACCACCATGTTTCAAACCAAGATTAATCACATCCAATGAGCGATACCAACCCATGAGGAAGGAAATCCTTCGACGCTCATCATCTGGGAACCAAGTAAGAACAGCCACTTCACCTTTGTCTGTTATTGCTCCTTCAAGTGCAAAATCTTCAGATTTGAAGTGTTTGTTCATATGATTGATATATTCATCTAAGTTTTCTAGTGGCACATAAACCTCTGAAGGAGCAAGGCTAGGACCAAGACGTTTGATTCGCATTGGGTAGAAACGCTCACTCCATTCATGTTCTGCGACCTCGTCAGATTCAAGAGATCCACTATATCTACTCACAATATGTTTGAGTTTTTCAATTTCTGTAGCGATCTCATTTTCAGTTCCTTCGAATGCACATAATATGATGAATTCTCCCGTTGTTGGTGGAGCTTGATTCACATCTTTGAGCATTTTGTAGAACTTGTCAGTGATAAAGTGCAGATAGAACGGTCTAGTGGCTTCAAGGATATCCTGAAGCGCTCCAACCATTAGATTTTGGCTTCTAAAAGATGATGTCGTGGGTTTTATGTTTCTCAGTGGTATTATTTTCAGTACTACTTTCGTAATGATCCCGAGAGTACCATTGCTATCTACGAATAGCTGTGTTGAGTCAGAATTGTAAGCTAATTTGTTACTGATATCTCCGTAGAAAGTATCGCCACCAACGAAACCTTTTCTTTCTTTGTCAATCATAAAATGTTCTTCAGCAGTGTCCTTTGTTCTAATGATTTCACCATCTGGAAGGACGACTTCTAGGTCTACAACTTGTTCAGCAATACCCCCATATTTAGTACTGCCAATCCCACTACCCCCTGCAGCTACCCAACCACCTACAGTGCTAGATGGTGCACTTGATGGATAGGCTGCTACAGTTAATCCTTCATCTTCAAGCTCCTCAATCAACTTTCCCCAGATTATTCCTGAACCTACTTCAACAGTCATATTCTCTCTGTCGATGTGATGAATCTTGTTTAATCTGGTCATCTCTAGAACAAGTCCACCTTTAGTTGGCAGAGCACCTCCATAACCACTCGTGCCATGGCCTCTAGGAACTACGGAGATTTGTTCTTGTTTACAATATTTTAGAAGATTGGATACAACCTCGGTAGTTGACGGTTGAGCTACAGCTTCAGCATTCGGATTCAATACATCATTGACAATTCCAGGTAAAGCAGCAATATCGTGAGAATATAGTTTGGTCATATATCCTTCTGAAGAGAAATAGTCTTCACCAGCAATATCCGCCAATTTTTGCATGTGTTTCTTCGCTATCATTTACTGCACCCCCTAGAGACCTAATGCCTCAGCAACTATTTGAGACAAATCTTTGAATTGTATCTGTGACTGGCGATTTTCTATACCATCATTCAATGACATCGTACAAGATGGACATTCACTCGACAGTATTGAGGCTCCTGTCTTCTCTGCTTCTTCAATACGTCTTGCTGATACCCTCACAGATGCTACAGGATTTGTGCCTTTCAGAAGTCCGCCACCACCACAGCAACGTGCTTTATTCCGGCTATGCTTCATCTCCTTTAATTTAAGCCCTGGAATAGCTCTCAGAACCTCACGGGCTGGATTGTAGATATTTTGATGTCTACCCAGTTCACAGGGATCGTGCCATGCGACTTCATGAGGATATTCTTTCTTGAATTTGATCTTCCCTTCCTTGAGTAATCTTAAGACAAACTCTGAGAATGGTAGGAATTCAAGACCTTCGACAACTTCTTTTCCAAGAAGGTGCGGATATTCCTCTGCAAATGCTCGGTGACATCCCGGGCAGTTGAAAACAACCGTTTTGACACCAAGCGTTTTCAGAGCTTTAATATTATGCAAAGCTAATTCTTTTCCTTTATCAAAGCCGCCTGCAACAAAGTATGGATTGCCACAACAGAACTCTTCATCTCCAAGAATAGTGAAATCAATTCCTGCAGCGTTCATGATTTTGATTGTGTTTTCACCCATGTGCGCTAAGGTTCCCTTGAATGAGATGTTGCATCCAGCAAAATACGCAACCTCTGCTTTAATACCAATCTTATCTTCTACTAAATCATCAACCATGTCTGTCCAGAGAGTTCTGTCAGCCTGATCCATCTCCATGATGTTCTGGGTTTGCTGAAGTGAGTCATCAATGTAATTCACTATCTCTGGCCATTGTTCGAGATTACCAATTTCCTGTCGAGTTAACTGCCAAAACCTAAGAAGAGGAATATTCGTCTGGCAAATCTCTTGGCAAGCTCCACACAAGGTACAATAGAAGATTCTATTTGCAAAGTCACTAGGTATTGGCTTGTTTTCCTTTATGAGTGACTTTAGTTGGTACAATTTACCTCTAGGTGACTGAGAGTCCCAGAGTGTATCTAGATATGCTGGGCAGACAAATGTGCAGAATCCACATCTAGCACACACTGTTGGCTCAATATCGAGCCCTTCAAGTTTGAGGGATTCGAATAGATTTGTCATTGCTGCTTCTCCTTATCATGGCCAAGGTATTCCAATCCAATCTAGGATTGGTCCAAGAATGGACTCATTATAGACAGCTATTCCACCTAATGCACCCATTATCATCATCAGAGCACCGCCAACAATCACTAATATCGCGTACGGGAAATAGCTACTCGCTTTAACCCAAACACCATCTCCAAGTTTCGTACGTACTATCATCAAATAGAGATAGATTTCTACTGAAACTATGGACCAAAGAATTTTGAAACGCATAATTGGCATTTGAACAAGAGCACTGACTGGATAATCAGGCTCCATGAAACCTGTGACCATTCCTGCAATTAATCCTAGAAATCCAATGATACTGCCAATATAGATGAAGACATCAAACTGATGAAATAGACGTGCTAATCTTGTTCCCGGTGTATTGATGTTATCTCTAAAAAGGACACGTAGAATAAGATTTACCAAGGCTACAGCTGCCGCTGCTGTTAGAATTCCTGTGTGGAAGTGCACAAATACTGGATGTATTGCCATTCATTTCACCTATCCTTTCTATCTCCTCTTGATTGCCAAGTAACCAAGAACTACTAGAATGAGTCCTGTGGCAACAGGAACCCATATCATCATCATGCTCCAAATCTCATATAGATCGACTGTTGTAGGCGGTGGTGTTGGTGTTGTCGTTCCTGGTTCACCAGTAACCACCACTGTTACATCAAATGAATGTGCTAAGTCTCCACCAGCCGCTGTCCAAATACGGATGGTGAAGGTGCCATTTGTTATTGGAGTGAAAGTGATATCTACTGATATCTCTCCATCAGCTGCATTATTATCGCTAGTCGAATCATCCTGAACAAGAGATTCAGAGATTGTGAAGTAATCATTATCTTCCCACCCACTTTTGATGGCAACATATTGTGCGCCATTCCCTGCATCAATCTGGAGAACAAAAGGCACTCCGGTTTCTGCATCCACTGATGAATTTGTTGTGAGTGTAAGTGTGTCAAATGTTTCATGACATCCAGCATTCCCGCATTCCCCTGAGAAATTTGGACTTGCGACAACTGAGCTTGCCGCAGCAACTAACAAAAGAAGAAAGCTCATAATAACTAAGAGCTTTGTTGTATAGTTACGTTTCATAGCTTTGCCACCTAGATTTGGTTACATGTAGCATCTTTTATCTTTCAAACTATCAAATTCAAGTTTCGTTTTGGAACATACGTCTCGTATAAGAGCATATTGGTTAACCATGTTATCT
>JAEORI010000360.1 GCA_016840965.1 Candidatus Thorarchaeota archaeon
AACCGAAAGAGAAACTGAAGGAGATTTTTGGAGACCGCCTAGTTACGGAAAAACATGAACTGATTTTATTCGGACAGGATGTTGGTTCACTTCCAAAGCAAGTTGGGTGGCTCATGAACACAAAACCTGATGCCATTGTACAACCCACAACTCCTGAGGAAATATCGGCGCTATATGAGGTTGCAAGAAAGTATAAGGTGCCATTGGTACCGCGTGCAGCTGGAACTTCTGGATATGGTGGCGCAATTCCTCGCAAAGGTGGAGTTGTTGTTGATATGCGCCGAATGGACAAGATTCTCGAGGTAGATAGTGAGAATCTAACGGTCACCGTTGAACCTGGTATTTCTTGGGCAAACCTACAGTTTCAATTGAATAGACAGGGTTTGGACACAAGATGCTATCCTTCTTCTGGGCTTTCAGCAACTGTTGGTGGATGGGTAGCTCAGGGTGGAGATGGTATTGGGTCTCTGAAGTATGGCAATATCAACAAGAATGTTATCAAACTTGAAGTTGTCCTACCGAATGGGAAACTCGTCAAGACTAAAGATATTGATCTGTTCTGTGACACTGAGGGAATTCTTGGAATAATAACAAAGGTCACCTTGAAGATCAAACCACTCACTCCAATGAAGGTGATAGTTTCTAGTTTTGAGGAGAACTATCAGATGGTCCTAGCGATTGAGAAGATACTTGAAGATGGACCGCTCCCCTTCACCATCAAGTTTGAAGAGTCAAAATACACAGACCTAAAGAAAGCAATCTGGGAAGGTGACAAACCATTCCCAATTCCCGTTCATCATGGATCCTTGATGGTTGTTTATGAGGGTGATGAGGAGGAGATAGAAGAGGGCATACGGGTAGTAAATGAGGTCACTGAGATGTACCGTGGTGTCGTCTATGATGAAGAGGTTGCAGAACATGAGTGGCATGACCGTTACTATCCAATGAAGATCAAGAAGAAGGGACCAACACTAGTAGTTGGTCAAGCATTTGCCCCACTAGAGAATCTTGCTGCCATTCTTGATGACTTTCAGTTTGAACAGGCATCCGCAAAGGCAGGTATTGATGGCTATGTGAACTCCAAGAGTGCAGTCACAATGATGGGATACTTCCTAGAAGATGAGCGAAGGATGTTCTACATGTTCTCATGGGCACAGAGCTTTGTCATTTTCAAGATTGCTCAGAGGCATGGAGGACACGTACACTCCACAGGTATCTGGTTCGCTAATTATGCCTCGCAGTATTTCGGAAAACAAAGACTTGCCAGAATTAGATCTGCGAAGCTTCAATGGGACAAGAAAGAAATATCCAACCCTGGAAAGGTCTTCGCCTATTGGCTACCATTCATTCTCAGAATTGGTAAGTACTTCCTGTGGATATTCTATGACCTATTTAGAAATGGATTTGGTCGAATTGCACCAATACTGTTGAAATGGCTCCAGAATGTTCCACCACTGAAATGGGTGCTTAGATGGGGTAGAGCTCATAGTCCGTGGCCTATGCAGTACGGTATTGGATGTTGCATGGTCGATGGTGCTGCCGGTATCGCTCCACGTTGGGACTTTGAGAGGTTCGGAATGCTACCACTCTTCGGACCCCGACAGACTGATGTGCTGTGGATCTCCGGCTCATTGACCAAGAAGATGGCTCCCCGACTCAGACGCATCTATGAGCAGATGCCAGAGCCCAAGTTTGTAATCGCATTTGGTCAGTGTGTTGCCTCGGGAGGGTTATTCTGGGAAGGATACAGTCTCGCTACTCCGCCAGACAAAATCGTACCTGTTGATGTCTATCTTCCAGGCTGTCCTCCCAAGCCTGCTGATTTCATCCGAGCACATATCATTCTACAGAACAAGATCCGTGCAGGGACAACTCACTGGCAACGAAAATACGAGAACCAAGACGCTATGGGGATGATGCAATAATGTACATTCGGCAAGATAGTGATCCGTACTGCATGCTGTTCCTTGGTTTGATCATTCTTACAGCATTCATCTTCAACTTTGTCTACCTAGGATTCATGATTCCTGCAGCGTCCCTACTCATTGCTGGTTCTTTCACACTCATTGGAGGCATGTCTATTCTTTTGGTCTTCTTCCTGATTGGATATCTCAGACCAGAGAAAGGGAAAGGAAAGAACCTCATGATGGCTCTGTCCATCACTGTAGGTTTCTTCTTTGTAGTGTTTGTTGACAGGTTTGCTGTTGCAGTACCTGCTGCTGGAGGCACCTTATACCTCTCATTCTGGGGCATAGGCGGAGCAATTCTCACAGCAGCGGGCTTTGCTATGATGCACAATCAGGAGGAGAGTTACTCGCCAGGTATTATGGACGTAAGCGCACTTCATTATGGACCTGAACCTGAACCCGAGCCCGAACCTGAGGAAGAGGCAGCTGTTGAATCTGAAGTAGAAACAGCTCCTGAACCAGAATCCAAAGAACCCACTACTGAAGAAACCAGTAAGGAAGTCAATGCTTCAAGTGAAGCTGCCTCTGATTCCAGTGATGAGTAAGTCTGTGCTTTACTCGTATAACCAATTAAATGCAGCAAATGCAATCAGAAGTCCGAATGCCATTATTGCAAACAGGATTATTGCTGCAATTAGTGAATACATTGTGAATAAGAGATAGGCATGAATACCTGCAAGGATTCCTGAAACCATTGTTAGGCCAACTCTACTGGATCGTGTATTGGCTGCAGCGAATCCAAATGTTGAAACCACAAGCAGTATACCTCCCATTACGAGCACCCAGTAGAAGAGAAGATTCACTACAACTACTGTTGTGGTCATGAGAGTCCAGAAGTATACCCCTAATAGAGCCATCCCGATCAATAATGCCAGATAATAGAAGAATGTGCCTTCTTCGCCACGAACCAAATGAATCACCTGAAATCATAGATTAGTGTATTAAGGAGTTGTTCCGTGCCCCGCGGTATATAACTGCTTTGAGTCTCTCAAAAAACCCGAAGTGTTTTTATCACGGTACTTTTCCTACCGCGTTAAGTTTCAATGTAGATGGTCGGACATAATACTCCTAGATGGAGTGGTAAAATAGGGTAACAAATCTCATCTAGCGAGTTACAGTCTAGTCATCACACTGATATGATAGCACAGAAGGACCCGTGAACACATGATAACTGCAACTCTCTCCATGACTCCTTTTGTCGGTATCTTCAATAACCGCCGTGTTCCGTTCGGTGTTATCATTGGCGACACTTATGAAGCTAAATCAGAGGATGGTTTCAAAGTATGATGCAAATTGATAGATTATTCATCCAATTCATCCCGGTATTGATCTGGGCTATC
>JAEORI010000361.1 GCA_016840965.1 Candidatus Thorarchaeota archaeon
CTCTGTTTTTGGAGCTTCGATTTGTTTCAATACAACTCTGGCTCCTCGCTCAGTGAGATGTCTGTAGAATCTCATAGCATGGTTAAACTCTTCTTGGTATTGTATTTCCATCCAATGAGCCATGCCTTTGAGGTTTTGACTTTCAAACCAGCTTCCCATTGAGAGGTAGATGAATGCGCTATATAACTCGAAATTCAGTTGGTCGTTAATCGCATCGACTAATTCTTGTTTAATCTCCATTTTCTTTACACCTATCGATCAGTTGAATTTTTCAACTCTCAGTTAATAATCAGTTCACAATAGCTAACTTCCTATCTTTAAACTTGCGGTAGGGCAACGACCAAGATTTTTGGCTCCCTGAATCTATCTAACGAATCCTTATTTTTGGCGAGTGGGATTGTGACTTCTAATAACTACCGGAGTTAGTATCAAGATGGCGCTACAAAATCTTACGCTACTTACGATTGTGTTTGAGTTTGTTCCACCATTAATTGTAACTCTGGTGTATCTCCTCTTCTTTGGTAAAAGAAAAAGCAAATTCATTGAAGCTTTTGTTATTCTAATGTATCTAAAGACAGTAACCGTCTTTCTCATCTATATCGCATTGGCATTGCCAGAAGTTCCAGTCGGTTTTGATCCAGTTGTAGACACAAGAATACTCTCTTGGTTGCTACTCACAGACATGATTTTCCAGTTCTTTACTACACTTCAAGAGTACTTGATTTGGATTATGGTGTCATTCTTTGCTGTACTCTTTGGGATGATTGTACTTGCGGCAAAGCTTGCACTTCAAGAACCGATGAAGAAGCGGTTTAAGAATGTCATAACACGAATTATCCGACGCGAACTTGAGATTGATGAATATGCAGGACTCAAGGATCGCATTGCAAATGTCACTTTCGAAGGTGTAGAACCTCAACCATTGAATCCTGAAGTTCAAAACCATGCTTGGAAAGAGGCATGGAAAGACTATCTTATCATTGGATTGGCAACAGTTGTACCATCTATATCAGTCTACCTTGGTAGTTTGCCTGAATTCATATATGGTACTGAGCGTAACTTCTACGTTGTTAACATTCTCATTTTTCTAACTTGGATTTACAGGTTCGGTTATCCTGCATCCAACCGAATCGCGAAAGGTGCTGGTCTTCGTCTGGGTAACCGAGACATTGGTGGAGAAATGATGCGTGGTGTACTTGGCTGGTTCTTCAGACTTAATATCATAATTTCTCTAGGTGTTATTGGAGTACAAGCTTACCAAGCATTCACTTCTGGTACTGTGAATATTGTAGATGTTCTAATTACATACTATACTCTCGGTTTAATATCAGCTGTACCACCAATCATCTTTGCAATCCTTATGCTTCCGTTAGTCGAAAACTTTGCCATTATACTCTATAAGAAGACATTTGATGCAATTTATCAAACCAAATCAAGAATCTCTGGGTATAATTTTGGGCGTGCTATCAAGAACCTAGTTTCCAGCATCGGAACAGGCTTGGTAGTTGCAGGAGTTTATGCTGCAGCAATCTTCGTGACTACATTGAATTATGCAGTTGAACATGGGCTCTTTCTTATTTTTCCACAGAATATTGACAACGAATACATACTAAACGCATTGATCGAACCCGCGAATAATGGTGAGATGATTGCGGAAGTTATCTGGCTACTTCTGATTTTAGCAATACCTTTTGTAATGATGATAGTTTTAGGGATTTTTTCTCGCTTCGTGCGAGAACGAACTAAAGGAGGAGCTGAGGCATTCGCTCTATTCTCTGGAATAACTTTGTCTGTGGCAACTTATTATCTATTACCTAGTCTGGATTATATAATTGAGTTCAGATCCACTCCCGCAGAGTACGCTGGAGAACTCTTCTTCAGACTAAGGCCAGTGCTAACCCTACCTGCAGCAGAAATGTGGTTGGCACGTTTTGCGTTTCAATTTATAGTCAACTTGCCAATCATTGTGTTCAGCACTCTCTTCATTCTCTATTTCTTTGAGTATCGAGAGAGTTGGAGAAAATCGATTGGAGAAACATCGGGTTCGCTCTTAAATGTCCGAAAACATGACCTAATTCAAGCCTTTGCAATGTTCTTTGGAGGACTTCTTGTTGCGGTTCTAGGGGTGTGGGCAATTTCCATTTTTGTTGCTAATCCATTACTAGTTAATGACTTACTTCAAGGTTTACTCATTAAGATTGGCAAACCTGATGGCTTAGAAGGCGTTCTACCTCCGTCAGTTGATTTCTTAGTCCCAAGATGGATTGATCCAACTGCGGATCCATTTGGATGGTTCGTGATATTTACTGAACATAATATGGTTCGAACACTATTGATGTTAGTAATTGGTCCAATATTCTGGTCAGCTATCTTATGGTATTGGGGAGTAAATAAGACTGAGTCTGAACAGCGGATTGGTACATGGAGCATAGTAGCCCTGGTTGCAGGCGCAATACTTACCTATGTTTGGACAATGAATGATGCATCCAGCCTATATAATCCAAGTGACCCAATTTGGGGCTTTGCTGCTCAATTAGGGCTCAGAGCGATAGTCGTCTTTGGAGTCATGTTTCTACTCTTTGGACTGATTGCTCTTTTGAAAAACCGCAGGGGCAGAGGATTTGGTGCATGGTGGTTTCCACTCTTTATCACAATGTTTGCTATTGAGTACTTTGTCTATGATGATCAGTTCACATTAATCGCACTTACTATACTTCCATTCCTCATCACAGTTGGATACAAGATGATTGGCAGAAGTAGAGATGAAGATTTCAAAATTACCTACATTAAATTTAGTTTGATGTCAGTCACAATCGCTGAGGTTCTATCAACAGCTCTGACGATAGGAGGAATTGCAATCATTGAGTTCTCGTGGGGTCTTGATGTATGGAGTTTCCTTGCAAGCATCATTCCTCATGCTGTTATTGAAATACCTACTTTCTTAATTGCTGCTGGCGCATCTATCAGAATCGCTAAAGATCTTTGGCCTACCATTGAGTCACAAGATTGGGTATCAGTACCTTCTAAGACACGTGCACTTCTCGGAGATCAGAGAACTTGGCGAACATATTTGCTTATAGTTTTCTTCCTTGTACTTGCTGCCCTGATTGAAGCTTTTGTGACTCCAATTATTTATTGGATGGTATACTCCCCTTAGCAAAAAGAATGCTGAGTGTAAGAATATGGAAGTGAAAACTAAGTCTATTCAAGCTGAGGTTTTAGTTTTTCATGGAAAAACTTGATTCCTGCAAGGTGAGCTTCATAGGTGCTGTTGAATAGATCATAGGATATTCCTGTGACAGGAATTGCATTTCGAATCATCACACAATCCCTTTTGTCAATCCCAAAGTTCACCTCAACTAAAGTCGCATTGGATTTGAGTAACTTCTCGTATACGGTTTTCCTGTTTTTTGTGGGGACCTCAGAGAGATCCATTAAGCGAGTAGTGAGTGTTATCCAATTTGTTCCTGGAAAGACTTCAATGACATCTGCCTCAGTAGGTCCATAGGGGTATAGACTGAAGGTTTTCCTACCATGCTCTTCAAAATTAATCTCCAGACGTTTAAGATACTCTTTAGCAATGAACCAAGTCGTGCTCATCTATAATCTTTCCTGCCTGAGGACTCTCCTCTCTTCTCTATTTGTTTCCGCAGTTTGCCTGAACCAATTATGCACAATTACTAGTAAAAGTCTTCGCTTTTTTTACATGGTTGTAATAGAACGCATTACACGAGAATATCAAATGGACTTAGCTGTAGGAAAGAACAAAGTTAAGTTCTTACTGATATTTTTTCAAGATTGGCTTCATCTAAACATGGGTTACAGTAATTACTACATTCCCCTTTTTATGTCCTTGATCTACATAGGCATGAGCCTCAATTATTTTTTCCAAAGGATATTGTCTATCAATGACTGGCTTGAGCTTTCCATCCTCAATAAGACCTCTTAGGAATACTAGACTCTCAGCATTTTCTTTTGTTGAGAATCTAGTAGATAGAAAGATTCCATTCTCTTTTAGAAGTCCCTTACATTGTGATGAAGAAATCTTTCTTACTGCGTCAAAGATGACATCATAGGTTTCACCGCTCTGGGTAAAATCCTCCTTTGTGTAATCAACCACCCAATCAGCTCCGAGCTCTTCAACCCATTCTAGATTCGAAGTACTGCATACACCTGTGACATCAGCTCCCCAGTACTTTGCTAGCTGCAGAGCATACGTACCAACACTTCCTGAAGCTCCATAGACAAGGACTTTTTGTCCTGGTTGAATGTTACCTCTTCGAAGAATGTCATAGGCAGTATGTCCACCAATAGGAACCGCTGCTGCTGCTTCAAATGTCATGTTCTTAGGCTTTATTGCCACCATTGCATCTTCTGCTAGACAAATGTACTCAGCGTTCGCTCCCCCCTTCACGCCAGTTGAGCCAAAGATCTGGTCACCTGGATTGAATAACTTCACGTCTTCCCCGACTGCTTCAATCTCGCCAGCAAACTCATGACCTAGTATCTTACCCTTTCCGAGTCCGCCCATGAAGAGACCAAACACCAATCTGACAGGGAATTTCATTCTTCGAAGAAATGCATCCCCAAATGTTACAGTTGTTGCATAAATCTTCACTAAGATTTCGTTTGCTTTTGGTGTTGGCTTTTCAACATCTATGACTTGAAGTCCTTCCGGGGATCCATATTTTGTGACTACAGCCGCCTTCATGACTCATTTCCTCAAAGACTAATCATCACATTCAGAACACCCCATCGTTAAAAATTGTTATTTAAGAAAGACAATTATCATGGGGTCAATATCGTATCATCAATGAAATAGCTACTGTAGGTGTGTAACTGTGTCACTAATAATGAAATTAGCTTTCATATTCTCACCTTTCATTAGATTGGGTAACTCAATGAAAAGAGCTATTTCTCCATCAATCAAACGTTATTTCGCACCAAAGCCATCTGACCACACTTATGTGGTCGGTGACTGGAAGAATGAAGCAATTGTCCAAACAAAGTACGGTCAAGTTTCTGGTTATTCTGACAAAGGCACATGGTGTTGGAAGGGAATTCCCTACGCTACTCCTCCAGTAGAAAAATTACGGTGGAAAGCACCACTCGATCCTGTTCCATGGCTAGGGATTCGTAGGACAAGGAAATTTGGCAACTCTGCGGCGCAAGTCATGCTTATTCTAGGACCTTTGGGTTCAGAAGACTGTCTCTATCTCAATATATGGCGTCCTAGAACCTCAGAAACCGAGTTGCCTGTCTACCTGTATATTCACGGAGGCGGGAATTCTATTGGATCCGCTGCCACATCATCCTACTTTGGAA